>JAFRNO010000156.1 GCA_017430155.1 Kiritimatiellia bacterium
ACTTCAAGTCCACGCGCCTCGTCGGCCGCAGCGCCTGGAACGACAAGTGGCTCATCGTCATCCCCGCCTCGGCGATCGACGCCGACCGCGACCGGGCGATGAACCTCATCGAGTCGGGCGTCAAGGACATCAAGATCGGCATCCGCGCCTACGCGCGGCAAGGGAACGAAGGAATGTTGCCAGTGTTGCCAGTGTTGCCAGTTTCCAATGTTGCCAATGACCAATTGGTATTGGATATTGGTACTGGCAACATTTCCACATTGGCAACATTTTCACATTTCCACATTGGCAACATTATCAAGAGTGTCCTTTGCTTCTTGATGTTCGCCCTCTTTGCGCACGCGGAGCCTGCCTACACGAACCACGCGGGGAACGTGGCTTTGGGCGTCGTCATCGCGCTGGACGCGCGCACGGCGACGCTCTCGAACGCGATGGAGACCGTGAAGCTGCCGCTCTCGATCTTCCCCGAATCGGAGCAGCGGCGGATTGCAGCGGACTTCGTCCTTCGCCAAGGCGGCGGACACATTGACCAGCTGCGCGTGCCGGTTGCCGTGCGGCGGGCGATCGCAGGCGCAGAGAAGGCGATGGCGCGTTCGCGCAAGCGCGCGGAGAAGGGGCTTTGCACGAAGGAGGAGAGCGATGCCTTCTGTGCGAAGTCCGCCGCCGCGCTCAAAAGCTATCTGGACAAGCAGGTCCAGTCGGGCGTCATCACCCCCGCCGAGCGCAAGGCGCTCGGGCGGTAGCAACGGGTGCCTGAATGTGATAGAATAGAGGCGTGCTTTCCGGGCGCAATGTGTCGCGTGCCGGAATGGGCGACAGACAAAAGAGGAGAGGGCCAATGGGCAACTTCAAGACAATCGACGAGGCACGGGCGTATTTTTCCGGCGACAGGTTCGCCACCGAGAACGGAATGACGCTCGAAGAACGTGACGAGAGCCATGCCGTCACGAGTCTGGCGCTGGGCGCACGGCACCGGAACGCGTTGGGCGGCGTGATGGGCGGGGCGATCTTCACCCTCGCCGACTTCGCGTTCGCCGCGCTGACGAACGACCGGGAACGCGTGGCCGTCGCCCAGCAGGTGAGCGTCAACTTCCTCGCGGCGGCCAAGGGCGACCGACTGATCGCCACGGCACGATACAAGAAGGACGGACGCGCCTCCTGCGTGGTGAACGTGGACGTCGTCGACGACACGGGCCGCGAGATCGCGCAGTTCGTCGGCACGGGGTTCAAGCTGAAGTGACCGCATGGGGATTTGCAGGGCATTTCTTGTTCTTGCAACCGCATGCGGCCTCCTCCTGGCCCCGAGTGGCTGCTGCTCGCCGTATCTTTCATGCGGCGGCGCATCTGGGCGCGCGGCCCTTTCACGCATCGAAACGAGAGGGAGGCTGCTCGTGGGGAGCACGGGCGACTACCATCCGCTTACCTGGCATGATCCCGTGACGGAGCGCTGGGAGGGGTTCGGCATCGAGGTCGCGGAGCGGATTGCGTCCGAAATGGGCGTGCGCGCCGAGTTCGTGAAGACGTCGTGGCCGACGCTTGCCGCGGACGTGCAGGCCGACAAGCCGACCTTTGACCTGGCCATCGGCGGGATCACGATCACGGCCGCGCGAAAGAAGACGATGGCGATGTCCAACGGCTATCTGGCCAATGGGAAAACCATCCTCTGCAGGGTCGAAGACGCCGCACGGTTCCGTACGCTCTCCGACATCGATCGCCCGGATGTCCGCGTGATGGTGAACCCGGGCGGGCTCAACGAGGCGTTCGCCCGGGCGAGACTGCCACATGCGACGCTTCTGATCCATGGCCGAAACGAGGAGATTCCCTCGCGCGTGGCCGAGGGGCGCGCCGACGTGATGATCACGGAGATCGTCGAGGCTCCGTGGTATGTCCGGCGAGATTCGCGCTTGGCGGCCCCGCTTCTGGGCGAGCCGTTCACCCGTGGCGAAATCGGCGTTCTCATGCGGAAGGGACAGGACGACGTGCTGGCGTTCGTCAACGACGTCCTGGCCCGCATGGCCGCCGACGGAACGCTTGCCGCGCTCAAGGCGAAGTACGGACTGCGCTAACCCACGTTTGCAGCTCTCTCGCGGGAGATTCTGCTAGGTAAATCGTGCCGTGTGGTCGTGATCACGGAGAAGCGCGAAGCGGTGTTCGCGAAGCAGGGGCTTGCGGATACGGCGCTCAGGATGAGCGTCGCACGCCCGGGAGGGCCGCGCTCCGTCGCGGCCACTGATCGCCGCCCCAACTCCTCTGGTTTATGCTATACTATCCCCGTGTAAAAACCAATGAAACTCGCCGCAGAAAACCAGATAGTCGTCTATCAGCCGAACGAAACCGTCCGGCTGGATGTTCGTCTTGACGGTGATACGGTCTGGCTTACCCAGAATCAGATGACGGATCTGTTTCAAAGAGATCGCACTGTCATCACACGCCATATAAACAATGTATTTTCAGAGGGCGAATTGGACGAGAAAAGCAATGTGCATTTTTTGCACATTCCTTTTTCTGACAAGCCAGTAAAGGTGTATAGCCTGAATGTCATCATCTCGGTTGGCTATCGTGTCAAGTCGATGCGCGGGACGCAGTTCCGCATTTGGGCGACAAACGTGCTTCGCGAATATCTCTTGCGTGGATATGTCGTAAACACTAGGCTCGCTCAGCTTGAGGACAAGGTGGACCGCCGACTTGCCAAGACCGAGGCAGATGTGGCCGAGCTGAAGGGGAAGGTCGATTTCTTCGTTCAGACCAAGGAGCCGCCGTTGCAGAGCATCTTCTACCAGAACCAGTTCTGGGACGCGAAGTCGCTCTTGATCAAGTTCATCCGCCGGGCGAAGAAGGAGCTGATCGTGATTGACGCCTATCCCGGCGTGGCGACGGGGAAATGTTGCCATTGTGAAAATGTTGCCAGTCATCAATTCCAGTTTCCAATGAAGGAGGCGGCATGAAGGGGATTGCGACTATCAGCATTGGAATTGGCAACATTGAAATTGGCAATACTTCTACATTGGCAACATTCAACAAAGACCTCGGCCACAAGTGCTTCGCGTTCACGAAACTGGACGCGGGCGAGATTCGTCGCATCAAGAAGTCGGCGTTTGGAGCGGATGGGGGGTGAAAACGTGAGGGAATTATGGTAAACTATCAATGTTTTAAAAAGGATTTTTATGGCAACAGCAGATCAGATTAAGTCCTTAATCAGGACACATTACAGCAATCAGCGCGAGCAATTCTCAACGATTGCGCTGCAAGTTGCTGCCCATGAAGCAATGCAGGGGCATCAGTCGGTCGCTCTTGAGATTCGGAGTTTGGTAGATGGCGCGAAGGTTAAGGACTATGACCGTATTGTGCCATTCACACCTGAACTTGAGCATTTGGTGCGACTTGGCAAGGCAGAAGTAAGGATGTCGCAACTTGTTGTTTCCGATGTTTTGGCTGCAAGTATAAAGCGCATCCTGACGGAATACAGACAGAGGGCCAAGCTTGAGCGGTTTGGAATGTCATATAGGCGAAAGATCCTTTTGGCAGGACCACCTGGAACAGGGAAGACAATGACAGCGTCAGTTCTGGCCTCGGAACTTCAATTGCCGCTATATGTCATTCAACTTGATAAGATCGTTACAAAGTTTATGGGAGAGACGAGTGCAAAACTTCGACTCGTGTTTGAAGGAATGCGCGATCGAAAAGGTGTGTATCTGTTTGACGAGTTTGACACAATAGGCGGCGAACGAGCAAAGGATAATGATGTGGGTGAAATGCGACGCGTGTTAAATTCGTTCTTGCAGTTTATCGAGAATGATCCATCTGATAGTCTTATTGTCTGTGCAACGAACAACCCAAAATTACTTGATCAAGCCCTCTTCCGGAGGTTTGACGATGTTCTAAGCTACGAATTGCCAGACGTTGATTCTGCAAAGAAGCTAATTCGCAATCGCTTGGCAAATTTTATTTCTAGTCGGTTTGGTTTTGCAAAGATTGGGGAAGCGACTGTTGGTATGAGCCAT
>JAFRNO010000157.1 GCA_017430155.1 Kiritimatiellia bacterium
GCGCCGACTCCTCGCACCGAGTCTCCATCCCCTTCAAACTGTGGGACGTCCTCTCCGTCGTGCCGCGCGCCACCTACCACGGAACCTACTGGAGCGACTCCGGCAGCCGCAGGGCCTTTGAGGACGAACGCTCCAAGGCGAGCGGCGACGGGCTCTACCGCAACATCGCCGAATTCGGCTTCACCGCCGCCGCCCGCGGCAGCGCGTGGCTGAACGACGCCTGGCGGCACACCATCGAGCCGTACCTCGACTACTCCTACCAGGTCGTCGACACCACCTCCTCACGCAAGCGCCGGGCCTACGTGTTCGACGGCTATGACGGCGCCACCGAATGGCTCGACCAGTTCGGCTTCGAAGGCCGCGGCCTGCCCTACAACTGGCACGGCGTCCGGCCCGGCATCCGCAACCTCTTCCAGAAGACGGACGAGCACGGCATCCCGCGCACCGTCTTCGACGCCGACCTCTACGCCGCCATCCCCTTCGCCTCCTACAGCCACTACACGCGCGACAGCTGGATGGCCGGCTACCCGAAGGACGGCGACGACCCGCACTACTCGCACAGCGACGACGTGGTGCCCGGCATCCGCCTGCGCTACGCCCCCTCGAAGAACGTGACGTTCCTCACGCGCTCCGAATACGACACGCGCAACGACAAGGCCGCCTACTCCGACATCTTCATGCGCCACCGCCTCGCCGACAACTTCAGCTGGCACGCGGGCTACATCGGCCGCGACCACCGCAACTGGGACTACGTGCCGTCGATCTACGACCGCTTCAACTGGGCGAAGTCCAGCATCGCCCGCGTCGGCTTCGAGCACGGCGTCTGCGACTGGCTCGCCTGGGGCCCCTACCTCCGCTACGACTGCCGACACGGCGAAGTGGACGAAATCGGCGCGTGGGTGGACCTCATGACGGACTGCCTCGCCTTCCGCATCCAGTTCGAATACGAGAACGACTACCGCCGCCTCGACGGGTCGCACCACGACGACGACGTGCGCGTGGTGTTCTTCATCTACCTCCGGGCCTTCGGCCCGAGCTCGATGCTCGACATCGCCCGCTTCTGACACAATCAGGTAACGCCACGAAGCGAAAACTTGTGGTATACTTATTACGCCTCTCCTAAGAGGGAACACCGATGAAGGACCTTGCCGAACTCATGAACTACCGTGAATCCGTCCGCGTCGTCGACGCCACGCTCCGCGACGGCGGACTCGTCAACGACTTCTTCTTCACCGACGACTTCGTGCGCGCCCTCTACCGCGCGAACCTCGCCGCCGGCGTCGACTACATGGAAGTCGGCTACCGCGCCTCCAAGACCATGTTCAACCCCGCCGACTTCGGCCCCTGGAAATTCTCCGACGACGAGAAGATCCGCCAGACGATCGGCGAGCCGGATCCCGCGCTCAAGCTCTCGGTCATGGCGGACGTCGGACGCTGCGACTACGAGACGGACATCCGCCCGAAGTCCGAAAGCCCCGTCTCCCTCGTGCGCGTGGCCACCTACCTCCACCAGATGCCCACCGCGATCAAGATGATCGAGGACGCCAAGTCCAAGGGCTACGAGGTGAGCTGCAACATCATGGCGATCTCCGCCGTGCAGGAGGCCGACCTCCGCATCGCCCTCGCCATGCTCGCCCAGTCCCCCGTCGACACGGTCTACATCGTGGACAGCTTCGGCGCGCTCTACCCCGAGGCCACCGAGCGCCTGATGGCGGTGTACCGCGACACCGTCGCCGCCGCCGGCAAGGGCATCGGCATGCACGCCCACAACAACCAGCAGCTCGCCTTCGCGAACACGATCGAGGCCGTCGCCACGGGCGCGGACTGGCTCGACGGCACCTACGACGGCATGGGCCGCGGCGCAGGGAACTGCCCGATGGAGCACCTCCTCGGCTTCCTCCGCAACCCGAAGTACAAGCTCTACCCCGTCGTGCAGTTCGTCGAGAAGTACATGGAGCCGCTCCGCGCCTCCGGCATCACGTGGGGCCCTTCCCTCGCCTACCTCCTCACCGGCATCTTCAACCAGCACCCGCGCGCGGCCATCGCCTACACGAAGGCCGGCCGCTCCGACATCTGCTCGTTCTTCAACGAAATCTCCGGGCAGGACTGACCCCCGCGCCGCGCGATGCTCGTCTCGTTCGTCATCCCGGTCCTCAACTCCGAACAGACGCTCGCGGAGTGCCTCGACGCCATCCGCGCCCAGACGCTCCCTCCAGGCGTCACGCGCGAGATCGTGGTCGCGGACGCCGGTTCCTCCGACCGCACGCTCGACATCGCGCGCGATTACGGTGCGGACGTGATCACCGAAAATCCCCTCAAGACCGGCGAGGCCGGCAAGACCGCCGGCATCAAGGCCGCGCACGGCGACGTGATCGCCCTCGTGGACAGCGACAACATCCTTCCCGACACCGACTGGCTCGCGCGCATGACCGCCCCCTTCGCGGATCCCGACATCGTCGCCACGGAGCCCATCGCCTACACGGCGCGCCCGCACGACCCCGCGCCCACGCGCTACTTCGCCCTCTTGGGGATGAACGACCCCATCTGCCTCTTCACGCGCAACTACGACCGCACGTGCGGCGTCACCGGCAGATGGACCGGCCTCAAGGTCCCCACCGAGGACAAGGGCGACTGGCTCAAGCTCACCCTCACGGCTGACGCCCTTCCCACCATCGGCGCCAACGGCTTCGTGTTCCGCCGCTCCCTTCTTGACGGCACGAACTGGGATCCCTACCTCTTCGACATCGACATCCTCTACGAGCGCATCCGCCAGGGCGGCGCCGTGCACGTGGCCAAGGTCAAGACGGGCATCGTGCACCTCTACTGCGCGCGCCTCGGCGACTTCGTGCGCAAGCAGCGCCGCCGCATCCGCGACTTCCTCTACTTCGCGCAGGAGAAGCAGCGCTCCTACCCCTGGGACCGCCAGCGCAAGACGGGCATCATCCTCTTCTGCCTCTCCACGGTCACGCTCATTCCCCTTCTCGTGCAGATGGTCATCGGCTTCTGCCGCAAGCCCGACCGCGCCTGGCTCTACCACGTGCCCGTGTGCTGGATCACGCTCTGGGTCTATGGCTGGGGCGCGCTCGCGAAGCTCTTCGGCCGCAGGCAATCCATGGCCGACCGCACCACCTGGCAGAAAAAATAGTGAAGCGCCCACGGCGCGGACGCACAGCCTAGCAGGGACACCTCGCCCTCGTTCGCGGGAACCGCCCTAAATGTGTTCGTGTGGTCTTAGACTGCTCCAATCGCTGCCGTTTTCCAAATGTACTTTCAAGCCAATCTTGTGGCCGCTTGAAAAAACCACTTTAAACCTGGCAATGGCGTCGTTGCGCCCCACCACCCTCTCGAGGGCATTACCATTGGCATCGCGCACAATCTCCCCGTTGTCATCATATACAGTCTCATATATGTCCTCTCCGACGGACGCAACAAATATCTCGCGGATAAACCCGCCGTAGTCGCATCTTTTGAATAGGATTCGATACACATCCAGCGCTTTCTCAATCTCACCTTCGGCAAACCCCTTGGTTTTCGCGAAATGGACAATCTCTTGTACGGCATACCCGTCTCCTTTCATGGCCTTTGCACACAAAGACCGAAAATCTTTGAAGTATACGAGCCTCCCCGGCCCTTTCTCAAGGTCAACGCCGGCACACCGCGACAGGATAAGCCGAAGGTATGAATCGCGCGAACGCTTCATGGCGAGGTCCACGAGCGTTGCCCCCAGTATCTGACGGCACTCGAAACGATTGCCGCTTTTATCCTCTCTATAGCGATAAGAAAGTTCGGAGTTCTCGTTGCTCGTAAATACGACATCTATCGCCGCGTTTGCGACAAGCTTGACACCTTTCAAAGTCGCATTGCGCGCTTTTGCGGCAAATTCTCCGGTTGCACTCGCTATTGATCTAATAAGACCCATTTCGCTCTCCTTTCTTAACTGCCGGTTATTGATTGCACCATACACGCTCGTGATGAACGTGCCAATCAAACAGAGCAGCCGAAATCGGCAGTATGATACCACATTCGCTTACCTGATACAATCGTAATTCGACATCCCGCACGCGCGGTCGTACAGGAGCATGACTAATATTATTTTGTCCGAGGAAATACAGGCTAGGCGTGGCGAAGAAATCATGGTATACTGCCCATCGAGTGAACGCCCTGTATCATTTGCTGGAAGTACTTCCGTTATTCCTGCAGAAAACCTTCTTGTTTCTGCTGGGTGTTTGTCTTGCCGTTTGGGCGTTCGTATTGTTCGCTTCCTTGCGAAAACAGGTCAGAC
>JAFRNO010000158.1 GCA_017430155.1 Kiritimatiellia bacterium
CGGCATCAGCGACGCGGCCGCGAACTTGCCGAGCGCGTTCAACACGCCCATCCCGAACGCCGCCCCGCAGATGAAGATCATGTACGGCACGAGCAGGCGCGTGAGGCGCAAGGTGAGGACGGTGCGGTCCGAGAACGCCGGGCCCCAGTGCAGCGCGGCGGAGAGGCCCGTCACGGCGAGCGCGGAGACGGCCGCGAGCATGAGCAGGCTCATCGTCATCACCGCGCGCGCGAGGCGGCGCGCCGACTCCATCCGCTGCGCCTCCACCTCACCCTTGAACACGGGCACGAACGCGGCGGTGAGGGCGCCTTCGCCGAAGAGCTTGCGCATCATGTTCGGGATCGCGAACGCGAGCGTGAACGCGCTCTGCTCCACGCCCGCGCCGATGAGCCGGCTCTGGAACATCTCGCGCACGAGGCCCAGCACGCGCGACAGCGCCGTCATCGCGCCCACCACCGCCGTGTTCCGCAGTATGCCCTTCCCGCTTCCGCTCATAGTCTTAACTTTGTCTTTAACGTCCCAAGCCCTCCGTGAAGAGGTAGAACACCTCCCTCAATGCATCACATTCTGAATGAGGGAGAAACTCCGTCCCCTTGAACGTCGTCCTGCACAAGCCGGACGCCACGCTTTTCAGCGATTCACCCATCACGGCAAGGCGGCGTGGCCTGTAGCCGAACTGCAACATTGTCTTCAACATGAAATCCACGGCAGGCGTCCAGTCTAGTTCTCGTCCATCAGGCGGCGAGACGATTGTCGTTCCCATGGCGAAATGTGAAGACGCCTCGACGGCGAGCATGAGGCGCGCCATTATTCCGCGACCGGAATCATTTCGTCCACACGGAATGGGCAGTGCGCCTATCTCCAGGTTGAACTTCTCGTTGACAGGCAACCCTGCCACCTTTTCAAGAAGCTCGGGAGAAATGCGCCCCGCCACAGGAAACAGCGGCGAGAACTCGTCTTCCCCAAGCGTCCACTTCCCGTCAGGTGATTCGCGCCATGTGCTGACAAGACTTCCAATGCCGTGGTAGATGGCGATATCCTCCCCAGAATGCGATGCCATGAAGTCCAGAAATGTTTTGGCGTCTTCGATCGTCTCCGCCAGTTCCCGCCCCCCCATCATCACGGGCTCGTATCCCGGCATGTACGATTCAAGCGACGGATTGATTCCCCGCGGGAATCTGACACCGGACGCCTTGAACGCCGCACGGCCTCCCCTCGGCAACTGCGAAGCCTTCAGGAATGCAATCTGCCTCTGGTATATGGAAAAGAACGCATCTTGAATCCGCAGTTCATCGTCAGGCGGTATCGCCGCGATACGTTCGTACGACGCGACGTCGGGATAAACGGTCAGGGCATGATGTTCGCCGTATTCCCCCAGCACCGAAATGACGCAGCGCCGCCCGTTCGCGTACTCCACGGCGAGCAGCTGGTTCTCGCCCATCGGCATGTCCCACGGCTGCAGCTGCCACAGACGCAGCGCCACTTCATACGCCTCGTGCAGTTGTTGCTTGGTCGGCTTCGTATCGTCCAGCGACAACGGCTTCGGAATATTTCCGTCATTCATTGTTGAATCTTCTTTTCATTGCTGATGACTGCAAACTTGGAGCCAGATTCACAGCGGTCATCTCCCCACAACGTTTTTTTTCTTCCAGAAAATCCGTTGGTGATATGGCCCTTACCGGCGACTCCGCGAAATCTTTGATGTTGCGCGTGATGATGCAATCGCAACCTGCCGACACCGCCGCAGCCGCCACAAGCGCGTCTTCAAAATCATTGATACCATAACCTCTTGCGGCAGAAAGCTCAGAACCTCCCTCTTCGGCAACTCCAAACGTTTCAAATATCCATTCCATTAGTTCAACTCTCACCGCCCGCGTTTCCACACTCCCAAGCAGATAATAGAGCGTTGGGAAAGCATGCATGGCAAGCATGGGCGTTGCACCAATTTCAACCGTCTTTAGAAGTGCCGCATGGGAATCGCCATAAAACGGCAAGCGATTTCCAACGATGTCCAGTACGACATTGATGTCGAACAAAACGTTCATGCGTGACGTTTCCTCAAAAGTCTCCGCCTTTGCTCGCCGGACTCTATGTCAAGCGGCAGCGAAACACCAAGCGCGGCGATCTTCGCAAGCGACCGCTTCATATTCGCAAGCTTTGACTTTACCGACACCGAGGCCTTTGTCGATTCCGCAATCGCAGCATCAACCTCGGCGACATCTGGCTGAGGAAGCGTCTGCAGGAGAACACCGCCATTAACGCCCACCAGCATCAAGGTCATGCCTTGCCGCCATCCGTAGCGCTTGCGAAACGCCTCGGGGACAACAAGTTGTCCCTTCGACGACATCTTTGCTGTTTCTATTGCGTACATCTGCAACCAATCCTTTCATGTAAGGCAAGTAAGATTATACCCCTTTTCCTACCAACCTGTCAATGCCCATGTTCCTTCTTACTTCTTCGCCTTGCGGTTGCAGATGTGGTCGACGGCGGAGGCGAAGTTCTCGGCGCCCTTGAGGATCTCGATGTCGACGCGCAGGTAGTAGCACGGAACCGGCGTGGTCTCGAGGCGCGGGAAGCGCACGGCGTCCTTCTCGGTGGTGATGAGCGCGTCGGCGTGGAGGTCGGCGGTCTTGTTGAGCGCAAAGATGATTTCGGAAGAGTCGTAGCGGTGGTGGTCGGCGTAGCGCTCGCACCAGATCACGCGCGCGCCGAGCTTGCGCAGGGAATCCTCGAATCCCTGCGGCACGGCGATGCCGGAGAGCGTGGTGAGCGTCTTGCCCTTCAGCCAGTCGAGCGGCAGCTCCTCCCGGCTCCACACGTCCTTCAGGAGACGCGGCGCGTGGCGGCATTCGATGATCTCGGCCGTCTGGTTGTACGCGCGGATCTGCTCGCGCACGGCGGCGGAATCGCCGTCGGACTTCGTGAGGAAGATGAAGTCCGCCCGGTCGATGTGGCTCGCGGGTTCGCGGAGGACGCCGCGCGGCAGCATGTGTCCGTTGCCGAAGGGATTCGTCTTGTCCACGAGCACGACCTCGTGCGTGTGCGTGAGGCGCTGGTACTGGAAGCCGTCGTCGAGGATGAGCGTGTTGCATCCGAAGCGCTTGATGGCGTATCTGCCGGCCTTCACGCGGTCTCGGTCGACGATGACGGCCACGCCCGGGAGGTTGGAGGCGAGCATATAGGGCTCGTCGCCGCCGGTCGC
>JAFRNO010000159.1 GCA_017430155.1 Kiritimatiellia bacterium
CACATCAAGTGCCGACGCTGCCCGCGACGCCGACACCGTAGAGAATCACGTCGGCGGCGATCACCGCCGCCTGCCAGATGCTAGAGACCGCAACACCTATCAGGCTACCCATGTCATTTTCTCCTTACTTGTTGCAGAGTTCGACCTTGTCCTTGAAGTAGGCGAGGCCGATCTTCTCGATGTCCGTGATGCCCTCGGCGCGGAAGGTGGCGTCGTACTTCTTTCCGTCGATCTGCGCGCGGGCGTCGCGCGCAAGGGCCTTGAGGTCGTCCGTGGCGGAATCCGCCGCCTTGACCTCGATGATGAACGCCGGGAACGGCTCGACGAGCGGCTTGAGGGCGATGTCGAAGCGTCCCTCGCCGGACTCGACGTTCGAGAGGACGCGGAACCGCTTCCTGAGGATCGCGAGGAAACCGAGCGTGAGCCCGTGGAAGAACCCCTCCGCCGCCGCGTCGAAGTAGCTGACGCTCTCCAGCAGGAACGCGGCGATCGCCGCGCGGAGGGCGTCGGCGTCGCGGTCGAGAAGCGCCCCGACGATGTCGCCCGTCCCGACGGCCAGCGCCGCGTTGATCTTCGCCTTGATGTCGTTGACGAACACGAGGGACAACTCGTGGTTCGGGAGCGCCACCTTGCACATGCCCTCTTCAATGGGCGACGCGACCTTCAGATAACCTGCCGACACCAGCAGGGCGTACAGCGAACTCTTGTTCGCCATGACGTCCTTGTACGGCCCCAGCTCCTTCGCCATCTGCACGCGTGGCGTCTCGTCCCGGAGGAGCGCCTCCAGCGTCCGTACCATGTCATGCGGCAGGTCGCGCACGATCGCGGAGATGAGGTCGTTGGAGCTCGTGTCAAGCCAGTATGCGTCAGGGCGGCAGTGGCAGTCAAAGTACCGCAGCACGCTCCACGGATTGTAGATTTCAGTTCCGCCGAAATCGTAGCCGTCGTACCATGCCTTGATCTCCGGCAGCTTGTCCTCCGCCCCGTAGTATCGCGCCATCTCGGCGACCTCGTCTTCAGTGAAGCCAAAATACTGCGAGTAATCCGACTCGAAGACCGTCCAGACCTTGGGATTGTTGAGACCGGAGAGGATTCCCTCCTTCGCCACGCGGAGGACGCCCGTCATGATCCCGATGTGGCAATGCTTGTTGTCCTTCAGCGCACCCGAGAGGAATACGCGCATGAAGGCGCACATCTCGTCGTAATACCCGTGCGTCGAAGCGGAGGTTATCGGCTGGTCGTACTCGTCGATCAAGATGACGGGAAGCCTCTTCGTGAAGGCATGAACCGCCTTGGAAAGAAGGCCGAGCGAAAGAGACAGATCCGTTTCGTCTCCTTGTTCGCGCATGACGCGTAACAAACGATCCCGTTCTGCCTCAAGTTCCAGGGCCTCTACAGCCTTTACAAACTTCCCCACGCAAGGAGCAAGCAAGGCGTTCAGGAACTTGATGGATTCGCCAAACGTATTCCACTTCACGTCCTTGAATGACAGGAAGATGACAGGATGTTTGCCCTGCTCCTTACGGTACACCTCGCCCGCCGCCCAGATCTTCTTGTCCTGGAACAGCGACGACTCGTCCTCGTAAAACGCCCGGATCATCTCCAGCGCAGTTGTCTTGCCGAAGCGTCTCGGGCGAGTGAACAGCACCACGCGCGACTTCGAGTCGATGAGGTCCTTCAGTATGAGCGTCTTGTCCACGCAATAGGAATCCCGTGAGAACGTCGCCCAGTCGCTCGTCCCCACGGGCGGCGGCAAAAGCCTGCCCGTGCGCGCCGCACCGCCAGCGCACACCTGCTGCTCCTCCTTTTTGTCTACAGCGTTAGCCATTGTCATTTCCATTTGTCATTTGTGAACAATCACGCCCTGTTCCTTGATGTGGAAGCATTTCTCGATGGCGCAAATTATACACTATTTCCTCGCTACCCGCAACGCCCCAAGGATCGCCACTGGCGGATTCTCACCTTGGCGCGCCGAACACGCCGCGCGGATCCTCGACTTCCACGGACGGCATGTCGTAAAGCGTGCCGACGGCGTCGCCGGATATCTCCAGACGGTCATCCGGTTTCTTAATGCGTCTTCACCAGAATTCTGCGGGTTCGTGGCGGGGACGAGGGCCGCGGGGAGCGTGCGGCGCAGGACGGTTCTTCTTGGGAGGGTGGAAGGCGGCCGGCCCACGGGGGGCGGACGCGGGACGGGAAAGGGCCGCCTCGACGTCGGCGGACGAGAGGTCACGCCACTCGCCGGGCTTGAGGTCGTCAGGGAGGCGCAACGCGCCCACGGCCACGCGCTTGAGCGACAGCACCACGAGGTGCGCCGCGCTGCACATGTAGCGAATCTGGCGCTTGCGCCCTTCCCGCAAATGGAAGCAGAGGACGTGCACGTTGTCGTTGCCAAGGCGTATGACCTCCACGGGCACGGGACGCGTCACGTAGCCGTCGGGCATCTCCACGGGACCGCGCAACACGCGCAGCTTCTCGTCGCTCCAGCGTCCCGCCGCGCGCACGATGTCGATTTTCTCGTGCTCGAAACGGGGATGCGTGAGGCGGTTCACAAGCGCGCCGTCGTTGGAGAGGAGGAGGAGTCCCTCGCTGTCCTTGTCGAGACGCCCCACGGGCACGAGGCGCTCGCGCACCTTCCCGCGCAGGAGGTCGGCCACGGTGCGCCCGCCGAACGGATCCGAGAGCGTGGAAAGGACGCCCGCCGGCGTGTACATGAGGATCGTGCGCGTCTTCTCCACGGCCGCGCCGAGGGGCGCACCGTCCACCGTGATGCGCGCGACGGCGGGATCCACGCGCAGACCAGGCTCCGACACGA
>JAFRNO010000160.1 GCA_017430155.1 Kiritimatiellia bacterium
CACGAACCGGTTCGTCTTCGTCCACATGGGAGACCTCTGCTGCTCGGGCGGCTACTACGCCGCCGCGCCCGCCGACTGCATCATGGCGCGGCCCACCACCCTCACCGGCTCGATCGGCGTCATCATGAGCAGCCTCAACGTCGCCGGGCTCGCCCGCAACGTCGGCGTCGAAGGCGTCACGATCGCCTCGGGCAAGAACAAGGACCTCCTCAATCCCCTCAAACCCGTCGACACGAACCATGTCGCGATTCTCCAGCGGCCGATCCAGCAGCTCTACGACCGGTTCGTCGGCATCGTGGCCAAAGGGCGGAACCTGCCCGTCGCAACGGTCCGCGCGCTCGCGGACGGACGCATTTTCTCGGCCGAGGACGCGTTGAAGAACAAGCTGGTCGACTGCATCGGGCACGAAACCGACGCGATGCTTGAATTGAAGAAACTCGCCGGCGGCAACATCCGCGTCTACGAATACACCGAGAAACCCAACATCCTGGACGTCTTCTCCAATTCCCTGATCCTCGAGTCCGCCGACGGCCTTTTCAGGAAAATGAAGTCATCCCTCGAGGAGGAAACGGCGCCGCGCGCCGAATACCTCGCCCGCTGACGGGGCACGGCGCAAAATCACGGGGACGGCGCGTGGTACTCGGCGCGGATCACGGCGTCGGCCTTCGTGCGCACCGCGTTCAGCACCCCCGTGTTCACGCGATGCCAGAGCTTGAGGTCGTCGAGGTCGGCCACAGTCACGCCATGTCCCCAGTCGTCGTAGAACGGGTCGATGTTGCGCGGCACGCCGAGGTCAACGAACAGCACGTTGCGGTCCGCCACCGCCGCGCACATCTCGGGCGTCACGACGGGGCGCGCCGAGTCGACGGCACTGAGCACGATGTCCGCCTCCGCGAGAGCCTCCGGCAGCTGCGCGAGCTGGACGGTGCGCGGGAACTCGGGCTTGTGCACGTGGTACGCCCACGTCACCTGCGCGCCCGTGCGCGCGAGCGCCTCCACGGCGCCCCGGCCGACCATGCCCGTGCCGATCACGACGACGTGCGTCTTCGGATCGAGGCCGCCGTGCACGCTGAGGTAGCGCACCGCGACCTGGTCGATCTCCGCCACGCGCAGCATGCCCTCCACGGCGTGCCGTACGGCCTTCGACACGCGCATGATCTCGGCGCCCGACGCGCGGAGCGCGGGACCGCTCCAGCCGTTCGCCTCCGCCTCGTCCAATGCATCCTTCACCTGCGAAACGATGTGGAACTCTCCCAGCAATGAGGATTCGAGTCCGGACGTCACGAGCACGAGATGGCGGAACGCCTCGTAGCCCCGCAGGCAGAAATACTCCTCGCCGCGAAGACGGTTGAGGGAGGTGAGGCGCTTGAGCACGTCCAGGACCTCCGGTTCGGGCGACGCCACGACCGCGAGCTCCACGCGGTTGCACGTGTTGAGGATGAAGAACTCCCGCACGCCCCGCACGCGCGTGATGAGCCGCCCGACGGCCGCCCGCTCCTCCGCGGGCAGGTGGAACGGCGCGCGCTTGCGCGAAGGCAGCAGCGCGTCCGACGTGCCGAGCACGACGAGCTCCAGGCTTTTGCGCTCGGCGAGCAGCGCGGCGATCTCGTTGCGCAGGTCGCGTGCCGCCGTGCAGCTCTGCCCGCTCGTGGACACCGCCACCTGCATGTCGCCCGAGCGCGCGATCGCGGGCGTCGTGAAGTCGCCGTCCGGCCAGTTGCCGTCCGCGCAGCAGCACAGCACGTGGACTGCGCGCGCCGCGTCGAGGATGGCCCGGTTGAGGTGCTTGTCGTCCGTGCAGGCGAACGCGAGGAGATGCCCCGCCACGTCTTCCGCGCGGAACGGACGCTTCGTCCAGCGGATGCGCCCTTCCGCGGCGAGGTCGGCGAGTTCCGCCACGGCGTCCGGACACACCAGCTCCACCGCGGTCCCGGCCTCCAGCAGCTGGCGCACCTTCCGCCGGCCGACCTGTCCGCCGCCCACGACGAGTGCAGCGCCGCCGTCAACGATCAGGTTGACGGGAAACGTGTTCTTTCTGGGTCGCCCTTCTCTGTACATGGTTCACTCGCGTTCAATGGAAATCTTCACCACAAGGCGCTTCCGGCCGCGCGCCTCGAAGCGCTGGTAGTGGCCGTTGCGGTTCGCGTACATCTTGCCCGTGTCGACGATCTCGCCGTCCGTTTCCCACCGGCACTTCCAGCCGTTGAAGGCAATCACGAGGGACTGTGCGCCCTTCCGCACGTCCACGCGCGTCTCGCCGTCAAAGCGCAGCACGGGCAGCGTAAGCGCCAATTCATCCCCCGCGGGAGCGGCTGGAACGGGAGCGGCCGCGCTTGTCGCGGCCGACGATACGACCATCACCAGACCTTCATCCGACAACCTGCTCTCCCACGTGAGAGGCGTCAACCCCGCACGCGAAACCGCAAGCGTCGCCTCCGCGCGGCCGTCGCCGGCCTTTGTGCCGGTCACGGCGTAGTCGGGGCCGTAGGCGTACGCCCAGGTGCCGTCCGCCTGCTTCCAGCCGGGAAGGATCGCGAACGGAGTTTCGTTCGTGATGTCGATCGTGTAGCTCGGCTTCTTCGTGAACGGCACGGAAAGGCAGATCATCGGCGGCGCGCCGCGGCGCTGGACGCGTCCGAGTCCGGGACCGTCGTAGTGCGTGTCGGGTGCGACGTCGAACTGCGCCGTGTAGCCGCCCGCGTGCAGCATCGTGCGGTGGAACGCGGGACTCGTCGTGAAGGTCGCCGTGCGCGGTGCGTCGGACGCGAGGGGGATCGACTCGTCCGCGAAGAGGTAGGCGATGTAGGCCCACGAGCCAAGTGTGACCATGTACTTGTCGAAGTAGCCGTATCCCTCGCAGCCGTAGCGGGTTTTGAGCGGGAAGCGGTTCTTGATATGGCGGTAGTTGGGCTGGCGCGTCCAGTAGTCGAGCGAGTCGATCGCGCGCTTCGCGGCGCGGCGGAAGCGCGCGGCCGTGGCGAGGTCGCCGCGTGCTTTGAACCAGGCCGCGTACCATTCGCAGAGCGCCGCCCAGAATCCCTCGTTGTGGAGAAACTGGTTGCTGCGTCCGCCATAGGGGATCTCGCCCGTCTCGCTCTGCAGGAGCAGGGTGGGCTCGGCGGACTTGAGCAGCTGCGCCTCAAGCGCGGCGCGCGAGGGGCCGTCGTAGCCGAAGTGGAGCGCAAGCGCGAACTGGAGACGCGTGACGCCGTCGTACACCATCGGCTGGTTGGGGTCCTTGTACATGCCGTTCCCGTCGAAAAAGCGAAGCTGGTCGCCCACGTACTTCTCGGTGAACGCCGGGGAGCCGTTCAACCCCGCGAACGTGCGCGCCTGCTCGCTCGCGGCGGCGAACACGGCCCAGTTGTGCGCCTTCGGGTCGCCCAGGCGGGGGCGGCAGGAGTAGGTGGTCTCGGGTACGGCCTTCGAAAGCTCGGCGCGCCAGGCGTCCGTGACCTCTTTCGGGAACAGCCCCGCCTTCTCCACTTCGAGGAGGCAGCTGACGATCTCCTTCACGCCGAAGTCGTTACCCACCTGAGAGCCGTTCTTCACGTAGGCGACCGGTATCTGGCGGCAGCAGAGGTCCATCATGTGGCGGAAGAGTTCCTTCTTTTCCGCGAGACGGCCGTGCGCCAGGAGAATGCCGATATTTGCCGTCAGACGGTGGAACCCGTGCTCCTTGATCATGCCCTTTTCGACGCGCTTCACGTAGTCGGCGGTACGCTCGGGCGTGTACGCGCCCACGGCGACCTCCATCACGTCAAGATAGCGGCTCTTCGGGAGCGTCGCGTCAGTCGCGACCGCCTGGTAGGGACGCCTCGCCGAGGCGTCCGAAGCTGAAATCGCCGCGCTTGTCGCGGCCGTCGCAACCGCCACAAGCACCAATCCAAGCCGGGCGGCACGGCGAAAATCAATATCGCGCATGTCCTGTTTTCTTCCTTTCGGTGCAAGAAGTTTAGCAAATATCCCCCGAGGACGCAAGGCACCCCGGAATTGCAGAATCAACCGCGATTCGTCAAGGACATGTAATTCCAATCACTTGCATGTTACACGAAATGTAATGGC
>JAFRNO010000161.1 GCA_017430155.1 Kiritimatiellia bacterium
GACCTCAAGAGCGGCGAGAAGGTGACGCGCAAGCAGGAGGACTCCGAGCTTCTCACCTCGCTCGTCTTCAAGATCGCGACCGATCCGTTCGTGGGGCGCCTCTTTTTCGTGCGCGTCTACGGCGGCGTCCTCAAGAAGGGCGCGAACGCCTACAACCCGCGCACGAAGAAGCGCGAGCGCGTGATGAAGATCGTGCGCCTCTTCGCCGACGACCGCACGGAAGTGGACGAACTGCGCGCGGGCGACAGCGGCGCCATCGTGGGCCTCAAGGACGCCACGACCGGCGACACGCTCTGCGCCGAGATGAAGCCCTGCTACCTCGAGCGCATCACCGCGCCGCAGCCCGTCATGTTCCTCGCCATCGAGCCGAAGAGCGGGGCTGACAAGGACAAGCTCGTGGACGCGATGAACGAGCTCGCCGCCGAGGACCCCACCTGCCAGGTGCGTCAGGACGAGGAGACCGGCCAGACGATCCTCTCCGGCATGGGCGAGCTGCATCTGGAAATTCTCGTCGACCGACTCAAGCGCGAGTTCAAGTGCGCGGCGAACGTCGGCAAGCCGATGGTGAGCTACCTTGAGACCGTGACCGCGCCGGCTTCGTCGTCATTCACGTTCGACCGCGAACTCGGCGGCAAGCGCCACGCCGTGACGCTGACCGTGGAGGTGAAACCGCTCGAGCGCGGGAAGGGACGCGTGGTGGAGGTGTCGCGCGACGTGAAGAACATCCTGCCCGACCCGAAACTCGCCGCGAGCCTCGAGCAGGCGCTCATGGACGGCGTGATGACGGGCGTGCTCGCGCGCTTCCCGATGACCGACCTCTCCGCCGCCGTCACGCGCATGGAGCTGGTCGATCCCGAAGTTTCTGACGAGATCGCTCTGCGCGGGGCGGCCATGATGGGTTTCCGCGAAGCGGCCGAGGCGGCCGCGCCCGAGTTCCTCGAGCCGATCATGAAGCTTGAGATCACCACGCCGCCCGAGAGCGTGGGCGAGGTGCTGGGCGACCTCAACGCCCGGCGCGGAACGGTGCTCGACATGGAGCAGCGCGGCGACATGCAGATCGTCCACGCCCGCGTGCCGATGACGCAGATGTTCGGCTACGCGACCGCGGTGCGTTCCCTCACGAAGGGCCGCGCCTCCTACTCGATGGAGCCGGACACGTTCGACCTTGCCCCGCGCGCCGTGCGCGAGGATCTGCTCGCGCGGTGAGGACCCGAAGATTTTGAATCACAGAAAGGAATGACAAGATGAAGATTCTCGACATGCCCTGCACGAAGGGCTTCATGCAGCTGGCCCAGGACGGCGTGGACAAGGGCTGGCACGAAATGAACGGCGGCAACCTCAGCTACCGTCTCACGAAGGACGAGGCGGCGAACGTGAAGAAGGTCATGAAGAAGGCCTCCGGCGACTGGACGGACATCTGCGAGAGCGTGCCGAAGCTCGCCGGCGAGTTCTTCATGGTCACGCGCACGACGGGCTACATGCGCAACGTGATGCGCAACCCCGAGAATGCCTTCGGCATCGTCGAGATCGACAAGACCGGCACGAAGTACCGCATCTGGTGGGGGCTCTCGAACGGCGGGCGTCCCACGAGCGAGTTCCCGAGCCACCTCAAGAACCACGAGGTGAAGCTCGAGACAACGGACGGCGAGCACCGCGTGATCTACCACGCGCACCCCGTGAACCTCATCGCGCTCACGTTCGTGCTGCCGCCGACGGACAAGGCGTTCACGCGCGCGCTGTGGGAGATCATGACGGAATGTCCCGTGATCTTCCCCGAGGGCGTGGGCGTGGTGCCGTGGATGGTGCCGGGGAAGGGCCCGATCGCCACGGCCACGTCGAAGCTCATGCGCGACTACAACATCGTCGTGTGGGTGCACCACGGGCTGTTCGTGTCGGGCAGGGACTTCGACCGCTGCTTCGGTCTCATGGACACCGTCGAGAAGGCGGCCGAGATCCGCATCCGCGCGCAGTCCACGGGAGCGATGAAGAAGAGTGCCATCCAGGTGCGCCAGCTCCGCCAGATCGCGAAGGACTTCGGCTTCACGCTGAACGAGAAGTTCCTCTAATCCGTTCGCTCGTAGGCACGTCAACACAGGTGACCTGATGGGAAGAAAGTCCGGAAAAGCCGCCAAGCTTGGCGACGTGCCGGCGTTGGCACGCGGGCTGGAGGTGCTGGAGTACCTTGCCCAGTATCCGCAGGGGAAGACGCAGAAGGAGATCGCGGAGGCGGTGGGACTGCCTGCCGCCAGCGCGTCGCGCATTACGCTTCTCTTGGAGGCGGCAGGCTACCTGTGGCGCGATCCCGACACGAAGGCGTTCCGGCACTCGATGAAAATGCTGATGGTGGGCCAGCGGGCGCTCTTCGACGCCGACGTCATCGGCCTCGCGCTCCCCTACATGCGCGCGATCCGGGACGCGTTCAACGACACGGTAGTGCTGGGCGTCCTGCACGAGACCGAGGTGGTGGCGATCGAGAACGCGCCCGGCAGGAACCTCTTCCGCTACTCGCTTGATCCGGGTCACCGCTCCGAGCTGCACACGTCCGCGCCCGGCAAGGCGCTGCTCGCGTACCTGCCGGAGGAGGAATGCAAGGCGCTCGTCGCGCGCATCAAGTTCACGCGCTACACGAAGAACACGATCACGTCGGCCAAGGCGTACATGAAGGAGCTCGCGGAAGTTCGGGAGAAGGGGTATTCCATTGACAGGGGCGAGGCGTACGACGGCGTCTACTGCGTAGGAGCGGCGATCCGTGACCGCAACGGCTACCCGGTGGCGTCGATCTGGATCACGGGGCCTGCGCAGAATTGCCCGCCGAAGAACATCCCCGCCGTCGGCGCGAAGATCGTCGCCGCCGCGCAGGCCGTCTCCCACCGCCTCGGCTACGGTTGAGTCGAAAACCGTTCTGTCGCGTGATGCGGGGAGGGCTTCTCACGCAGTACTCTACTACGAGGTGCGAAAAATGGACAGATGTCCATTTTGGTAATGACTAAAATGGACACCTGTCCATTTTGGTGATTGACGCGCAAGGGCGTGTTCTGATATAATCGCACCATGTCAGCAGATACCAGAAAGCGCGTTTACGAGGCGATTGTCCGCGAACATCTTGCGGAAAACCGCCAGATGGTGTTCTTGTCTGGACCGCGGCAGTGCGGTAAGACGACGCTTGCCGAGTCATTTGCCACCAATTACCTCACGTGGGATGATGCGGATGTACGCGCGGCCATCGTGGCGGGGCAGGCTGAGACGGTTCGGCGGTATGGCTTGCACAAGCTCTCGTCCGGCAAGCGGGTCGTGGTGTTTGACGAGGTTCACAAATATCCCAGATGGAAGGGGTTCTTGAAGGGGTTCTTCGATGTGTACGGCAAGGGGATGAAGATCATTGCCACTGGATCGGCCAAGATGAACGTCTACAAGCGCGGCGGAGACAGCATGATGGGACGTTATTTCCCGTACAGGATGCACCCGTTTTCCGTCGCCGAGCTTCTGGACGCCTCGCTGCCAGATGAATCGCTTGTGCGCCGCCCGCGTCCAATTGACGATGCAGACTGGTCGGCACTTGTCGAATTCGGAGGATTCCCGGAGCCGTTCACGCGCCGGAACAGGCGGTTTTCGGTTCGATGGGCCGCGTTGCGCATGGAGCAGCTGATGCTTGAAGACATCAGGACCCTCACGCAGGTTCAGGAACTTGAGCAGATACGCATCTTGGCGGAACTTCTTGCCAACCGCTCCGGCGAACAGATCGTGTACGACTCTCTTGCGAGGGACATATCCGTCGATCCCAAGACGGCAAAGAAGTGGACGGATGTCTTGAAGTATCTTTACTACGGATTTGAGGTTCGTCCTTGGTTCAGCAACGTCGAGAACTCAATACGTAAGACGCCGAAGTGGTATCTGCGCGACTGGTCGCGGATTGAAGATGTCGGCAAGCGTTGCGAAACAATGGCGGCCTGTCATCTTCTCAAGGCCGTGGACGCATGGACTGACATGGGGTATGGGGATTTCGCGCTTCACTACCTGCGGGACAAGCAGAAGCGCGAAGTGGATTTCCTCGTGTCCCGCGACGGAACTCCGTGGTTCATCGCCGAGGTCAAGGCATCGGACACGCATCTGGCGTCGAATCTCTTGCACTACCAGCGCACGACGGGCGCGCGCCATGCGTTTCAGGTAGTATTTGACGAACCGTTCGTCGAGGCTGACTGCTTTGCACGAACGGACCCTGTTGTCGTTCCTGCCAGAACGCTCTTCTCGCAGCTGGTCTGACCCAACTGATGAAAGGATTCAAGAAATGGTGCGCCAAGCAAAGCTCGGCAGAACTAGCAAATTGAAAGGAATATGCTCGGCAAAGAAAACGACATGCCGATAGGAAGATTGGCTGCGCGGAGGGCGACCGACGCGCAGAAGCCCAATCCTACAAAGGAATGAGCCAAACTAACGTGAAGTCTCGTATGTACGCCTCGAAACTCCCAACCGAAAGGTCTCCCGTGGCCAAGCGGGTCATGATAGCGGAAGCCGACACGGACGCGCCGGATTCGTTTTGCGACGCGCCCGACGGGACGGGGCATAGGGACATGGCGCGTTCCGAAAGTTCTGCACGGGAACTTGGGAGACCTGCCGACGCGAAAGCGACGGCAGGAGTCGGAGGGAACCGTAGTAGCGAGGAAGCGGGTAATGACCGCGGAGCGAAGGGTTCCCGCA
>JAFRNO010000162.1 GCA_017430155.1 Kiritimatiellia bacterium
CGCCCCCGCCGCAACGAAAACTTTCCAGCGCATGAAACACGGCGTTGGTTGACAAGTAAAAAAGGAAACAGAAAATGACGAACGAAGAAATCATCAAGGAACTGTCGGGCAAGACGGTTCTCGAAATCAACGACCTCGTGAAGGCGCTCGAAGAGGCGTGGGGCGTTTCCGCCGCCGCCGCCGTGGCCGTGGCCGGCCCTGCCGCCGCCGCCGCTCCCGCCGAGGAGAAGACGGAGTTCGACGTGGTGCTCGAATCCGCCGGCGCCCAGAAGATCGCGGTCATCAAGGAAGTCCGCGCGATCACGGGTCTCGGCCTCAAGGACGCCAAGGACATGGTCGAGGGCGCTCCGAAGGTGGTCAAGGAAGGCGCTTCCAAGGAAGACGCCGAGAAGATCAAGGCCCAGCTCGAGAAGGCCGGCGCCAAGGTCACGATCAAGTAACGGAATATCGTTCCGACAGACAAAAGGCGTGGTCCGATTCCGGACCGCGCCTTTTTTTGGTATACTATGCGCTCAAGGAGAAGTCTTGATCCATGATACGGAAAGTCAAAAACTCCCTCGCGTTTTATAACGA
The DNA here is from genome assembly GCA_017430155.1 of Kiritimatiellia bacterium. Lineage (GTDB taxonomy): Bacteria > Verrucomicrobiota > Kiritimatiellia > RFP12 > UBA1067 > RUG572. Next base: position 574 of record JAFRNO010000162.1, read on the forward strand.
GGGCTGCTGGAAGGTCGACCTCGACAAGAGTGGATTCTTCAAGCGCGTAGGCGTGAATGTCATTCGCTTCGTCTCGGCCACGATCCATTGCTTCGGCGAACATCATTGCGGCGTCCATGCGGCCGGTCTCACCTATTTCACGATTCTCGGCTTCGTCCCCGTCCTCTGCATGCTGATGGTCTGCGCCAAGGCGTGCGGCGTCGGAAACCTGGCGCGCGACAAGATCAACGAGCAGATCGACGCGTTCATCACCCAAGTGGAAAAAGGTCAGAAGGAGGCCGTCGCCGCCGCTGCCGCCGCCGCGGAATCGCAGAAAAAGGAGAAGGATGCCGCCGTTTCCGCAGATGCGGCGGATTCGCAGAAGAACGACGCGGCCGCCCCTGCGGACGCGCCTGATCCCCAAAAGAAGGACGAGTCCGCCCCGACTGAGACGGCGGCTTCCCAGAAGACGCTGGCGGGCATACCGCTTGTCGTGCACGACAAGGAAAAGGAGGCCCTTTACAAGGCCCAGGCGTCAAAGGACCTCGCCCTGCAGGCGCGCAAGTTCTCGAACGAGATGTTCGACCGGATCGACAAGGTTGACTTGACGACGCTGGGGTGGATCGGCTTCGCCTTCCTGATGTGGACGGTCGTCTCGACGCTCGGACATGTCGAGACGGCGGTCAACGAAGTCTGGACGGTCAAGAAGAACAGACCGATCTGGCGCCGGTTCATCGTCTACCTGTTCATTGTCATCGTGCTGCCGGTCTTCATGTCCCTTGCGGTGTCGTTGCCGATCATCCGCGTGGTCAAGACGGCGCTCGACGCGACGCTCGGGGCGACGAGCTACACGCGTTGGGCGGGGGAGGCGTTGGTCAGCCTTCTGACGTCCCGCATGTTCGGGTTCTTTATCACCCTCGTCTTTTCCGCGCTGGCGTTCGCCGTCCTCCTGAAGCTGTTGCCGAACCGGCGCGTCGGCTTCCGTTCGTCGTTCCGGGCGGGTGTGTTCACGGCCCTGCTCATCGGCGGCTGGATGCGGCTCTGCACGACGGCGGGCGTGGGCATCTCGAAGTCGAGCGCCATGTACGGCTCCTTTGCCGCCCTGCCGATTGTCCTGGCCTGGATTTACATGAGCTGGCAGATCGTTCTGCTGGGGAGTTGCATGTCCTATGCGTTTGAATGTGTACATCGCGGCAGCCCTGTGCTGGATGACGACTGAGGCCGCGCCCCGGTTCACGGATCCGGTCTGGCGTCCCGACCTCGGCATCGCCGTCCCCGGGCTTGTCCGCGGGACGGCGCGCCCGTTCTCGCTGCCCAAGGCGGAAGGGTACCTTGTCACCTCCGGAAAGGGCGAGCGCAGCCTCGAAGACCGATTCGACGTGTACGACCTCTGGGAGGCCGCCACGTTGCGCGGGCGCTGGGTGGATGGCGAGGGCAACCAGCTCCAGATCGCCCGACTTTTCGCCCGTCCGCCCACGGACGCGCCGGGCACGGTCTGCACGCGCCGCGCCTTCTACGACGCGTTGAAGCGGCAGGTCGTCGATCCCAAGCGGCTGGATCTGCGCGACGAGACGGCGCAGGCGATCGCTCCCGTTGAAGTGCAGGCGCCCGTGAAGGCCCGGCGTTCCCAGCGGAAGAACCTGGCGGACATCGTCTACTATCCCTCCACGAACGACCACGTGCTCGTGTGCGCCTTCCGTCCGCGCTCGCCCGAGCGGCAGGAGACGACGGACTGGTATCTCGCCTCCCTCCTCGCCGCTCCCGAGGCAGACATGGACGAGGTCCAGGCGTGGTTCGACGACGCCTTCCTCGACCAGATATCCGTTCCGTCCCTGCGCGCGCGCCCCGCGCCCGCCGATCCCGTGCTGCCGCCGGACGATGCGACGGAAGACGAGCTGCTCCGACGTGACGTGCGCGGCAACGTGGTGAACTACGATGATTGGAACTGCACGTCCGCCGAGGACGTCCTCGTGGTCGACAACGTCGATCCGTCCGTGCGCGGCCCCTTCGTCTCGGCCCTCACGAACAACCTGCCGCGCCTGCGCCGCGCCTATGCGCGGGCCGTGCCGAGCGCGCTGTCGGCGACGAACCAGACGGCCGTCGTGCGCGTGTTCCGCAGCCGGGAGGAATACCTCGCCTACGTGGGCGTGGAGCAGAAATGGACCGCCGCGCTCTGGAGCCCCGTACGCCGCGAGCTTGTGCTCTACCATCCCGAAACCGGCACGGAGCAACTGCTCCACACCGTCTGGCACGAGGCGTTCCACCAGTACCTCGCCTACGCGGGGTCGATGATCGAAAGTTCACCATGGTTCAATGAGGGACACGCCCAGCTCTTTGAGCATTCCCACTTCGACCGGAAGGGCGAGATCGTGTTCGACCGCGACGTGCAGGCGGCGGCCTACATGCAGGAATACGCCGCCGAGATGGCGCAGAACATCCCGGCCGTGCTCGAGATGGACTATGCGGAGTTCTACGACGGCACGCAGGAGGAGATCTCGGCGAAGTACCGTCTCGCGTGGGCCATCGCCTACTTCCTCGAAGTGGGTGCCCCGAAGGTGCGCTACCGTCCGTACGAGCGCCTGCGCGCGGACTATCTGGAGGCCCTCGTGCGTACGCGCTCCATGCACGAGGCCACGGCGGCGGTGCTCGGCGGGGAGGCGCGCGAGGCGTTCGTCTCCGACTGGCTCGATTTCTGGAAACGGCAATGAGCGGCTACGTCGGACGCCTTGCGCCGAGTCCCACGGGGGCGCTGCATCTCGGCAACGCGCGCACGTTTATGATCGCCTGGCTGCGCGCGCGCGCCTGCGGCGGCAAGGTCGTCTTCCGCATGGAGGACCTCGACCACCCCCGCGACAAGCCCGGCGCGGCCGCGGCCGCCGTGGAGGACCTGCGCTGGCTCGGCTTCGACTGGGACGAGGAGTACGTGCAGTCCGAACGCCGCGCCGTCTACCGCGCCGCCCTCCGGCGCCTCGACGCCTATCCCTGCACATGCAGCCGCAGGGACGTCGCCTGCGCGCAGTCCGCGCCGCACGCCGGCGAACAGCTGTTCTATCCCGGCACCTGCCGCGGGCGCTTCGCCTCGTGGGACGAGGCGGCGGCGGCCTGCGCGCCGCGTCTGCCGTGCTGGCGCTTCCGCGTGGCGGAGGGGACGGTCGTGCGGTTCGACGACGTCTTCGCCGGCCCGTACGAACAGGATGTCTCCCGCACGCTCGGCGATTTCCCCCTCGCGCGCGATCCGGACGGCGCGGGCTATACGCTCGCAGCCACGGTGGACGACCTGCAGATGGGCGTGACGGAGGTCGTGCGGGGCGACGACCTCCTCTCCGCCACGCCGCCGCAGATTCTCGTCGCGCGGCATCTGGACCACAATCCGCCTGCCTACTGCCATGTGCCGCTGATCGTCGGGGCCGACGGTCTTCGCCTCGCGAAACGCCATGGCGACACGCGCCTGGCGGCGTTCCGCGCGGCGGGCGTCGCCCCGGAAACCATCGTGGGCTGGCTTGCCTCCACGTGCGGATGGAACGCAAAAAGAACGCCGACCAGGCTGGGAAGCCTGATCGGGCGCAGTCCGCTCGAGACGATTCCGCATGAGGCGGTCGTCTGGACCGGAACCTTTACTTGACCGTGATCACGCTGTTGAGCGTGCCGTGGTCGTTCTGCACGAAATCCCTGTTCTCCGGATCGGCGCACCAAGTGCCGTCGATCACGAACTTGTACTGGTACGTGCCGGGAACCAGCTTGATGGCGACGGAATAGACCCCGGCTCCCTTCTTCTCCAGCATCTTCTTGCCGGCGGGATCCCA
>JAFRNO010000163.1 GCA_017430155.1 Kiritimatiellia bacterium
ATCTGGGTCCATGTGGGTCAGGACGGCACCGTACTGGGTGCGGACGGTAGCTTTCATGGTGGTTTTACTCCGCTGAAATGGCAGGGTGTCAGTCAGTTTACAGATGATCATATTCATGCATACTGTCAGCCTGGAAAGCATGCGTTCGTTGCGGATGCGGCTATGGCAAAAGCGGTGGAATCCGTAGAAGACACTATTTCTTTGGCTGCGATCAGGAAAGAAAATTCATTTATTACGGAATTGGATGACTTAAAAATGTGTTTGCATGAAAAATTTCCGCCTCTTGGGTGGAATCCGAAAAACAAGTGCGCCTGAAACGGGAGGCAGCCTAGCGGCATAGCCTCTGTTTCAGGCGCGATTTGCTATCATGTCCTTTCTTGAACTGACCAAGTTAGGAAAGGAAAATGATGCAAACTATTCCATTATACCAAACCACCGGCATCAGCGGGTTCAGAATCACGCGGATCAGGACGGTCGCGCGCAGCGGAAAGGCCACCGAGATCAAAGGCCAGGACGAATGCGCGAAGGCCGTGAGGCGGGAGGAGCGGCTGTCGCGCAGGGGCTGCGGCGGCCGCAGGCAGATGGTCATCACCATCGAGCGCAGGCACGCCGTCTGCCCGGACTGCGGCAGCACGAAGGCGAAGTACTACAAAGCCGGCGTGCGCCTGATACAGTGCCAGGGGTTCGGACGGCTCAAGGCGTTCGTGGAGGTCGCCGTCCACCACATCTACTGCCCGGAGTGCCGGTCGATGTCGTACGAGCACCTCGAGTTCCTGACGAACCCGAGGGCGCGCATCACACGGGCGTTCGAAAAGGAAATCGTCGAGAAGCGCCGCAAGATGTCCATCACGGACGTCGCGGACGACCTCGGCGTCTCGCGCCAGGTCGTACGCGAGGCCGAGATCCGCGCGCTGGAGCTGAAGTACAGGTGGGTGCCGCTCAAGGGCGTCAGGCGCATCGGCATAGACGAGGTGTACGTGTTCCACGAGGAGCGGGGCGGGTGGCAGTTCATCACCGTCGTGCGGGACCTGGACACCGGGCGCGTCCTGAACGTCTCGCGGGGCAAGGGCGAGGACGCGCTGAAGATGTTCGCGTCGCGGCTGAGGCGCAGCGGCGTTGCGGCGGAGATCGAGTGCGTGGCGATGGACATGGCGAACGCCTTCGCGAACTTCGCCGAGCACAACCTGCCCAACGCGCTGATCGTGTTCGACCACTTCCACGTCGTCAAGATGATCAACGACATCATCAACAAGATCCGCCGCGCCGCGATGGCGAAGATCAACGCCGAGACGCGCCAGGCCCTCAAGGAGCTCAACCTGTCGAAGGAGGAGCGCAACGTCGTGAAGAAGCTCGAGAAGAAGATCAAGGACAGGCAGGAGAAGGCGAAGGACGTCCTCAAGGGCAACATGAAGCTCCCGCTGATGAACAAGGAGGACCTCGAAAAGGATCCGAAGGCCAAGGCGAAGCTCGACAAGATGCTCGAGGAGTATTCCGACCTCGGCAAGGCGTACCTGCTCAAGGAGGAGCTTCGATCCATCTACGCCAACGCAAAGACGCCCGTCGCGGCGAAAGCCCTTCTGGAGGCGTGGATTGCAAAGGCCAGGGCGTCCGACGTCGGCCATCTCGAGACGATGGCGAACACCATGGAGAAGAACCTCGAGGGCGTACTGGGCTTCTGGCGGTTCCCAGGCGCGACCAACGCCAAGACCGAGGGCTTCAACAACAAGATCCGCTGGCTCGTCAAGCAGGCCTACGGCTACCGCGACTACCGCTACTTCCGGCTGAAGGTGTTCGACCTGCCGAACCTGAAGCCGCGCGAAAGCGACTGCTGATCCCCGGCTCCGCCGCGCGGCACGTGTAGGCAACCCGTTTGCAACCTGTTTGCAAGCCGTCTCGCAACTCGAAACGGCGCGGACGCCGACGCCGTACTCCGGAAGTTTTACGGTCTTCCCGCCGAAGGCGAGGATGTGCCCCTGTCCACGCTTGCGCCCACGTCCGCACAGGCCGCGCCGGAAGTCGGCGGCGTCCATGTGAATCTGTCCGATTTCCTGTGAGGGCACCAACATGAACGTAAACGAAATCATGGCCATGCTTCCGGAGCGTCCGCGTGACGGCATGGTGAAAGCGATAATGAAAGAACACAAAGACCAGTTCGGCGGCGGGTTTCTGATTTATCACAGGGAAGCGCTCGTGGAGGAAACCGTACCGCTGAAAGATGAGATGGACCCGGAGGATTGGGACACGTACCATAACGGCTACCGTCACTTCTGGGGCGCGGTCTGCGCCTGTACGGAGTGCGGGGAAACGTGGCTGACCGGATGGTCGAAGGGCGGCAAAATCTCCATGAGAGAAGGCCCGGACGGAACGTTGTATGAGAACTATAACAACGACGACGAGGGCGTCCCTCCCGATTCCGAACTGACGACCGTTTATTTTCAGGAAGGCGATACGATAGCGTGTCCGCGTTGCGGCAAGGATGTGACGCTGATTCGCCGGACGCGCATCCGGAACAGACGCGTCTATCAACTGATGGTCGGAAGCGTGGAGAATGTCGGGGAGTACACGGCGGTTCTCTTCTGGCTGGTGTCCCGCGCCGTGTTTCAGGACGGCGTGGACAGAAGAGACGCAAATCCCTGCGCGGCGATGGTCATTGACCGTGACGGAAAGCCGATGTTCTTCTCACGCGCCCGTTACGCCTACGGCGGTCTGATGTTTCTCTCCAACAAATGGAAGAAACTAAGCGGAATGTCGGACCCGTTTCAGGTGAAGTATCACAGTTATGAAGCCGTGAATTATACGAAAGTCGGCGGCTGGATGTGGAAGAGCGTCCCGGACATGACCGGAAAAACCGGGGAGAAAACCGGACTGGCGGATTACGTCCGGGACGGCGGCGCGGAGCCTGTGCTGTATCTGTTGTTCTGGCGGCGTCATCCCGCCGTTGAGAACATCGTCAAATCCGGCTGGACGTTCACGATTGACGACTGTATCGACGCCGAGGCGCGGAATCACGGACGGAACCACGGGGGCTGTCTGCGCTTCCCCAAATCGCTGGAAACCTTTATGAAGTGGGAATCCGCCCGTCCGTGCGATATTCTCCATATGAGCCGCAAGGCCGCCAGTATGGGACGCGTATGGCGCTGGGACTGCGCCACGCTCTCGCTGTGGAAGGAAATGCTGTATTTTGGAACGATACGCAGCGCGG
>JAFRNO010000023.1 GCA_017430155.1 Kiritimatiellia bacterium
ACCGGAACGGTATCCGTACGGAGCTGTTTCGCGCCCTGTACGATGTAGTCTGCGTCGCCATGCGGCGCATTCCCGTCGCTCCAGTGCGCGCCGTTCACGAACGAACTGGGGTCCGAGGCAACGTCCGCCGTCTTCAGGGAGATGTAGTCCGTCAAGTCCGTGATGGTCTCGCCGAACGCCGCGCACGCGCACGCCATGCAGCAAGCGAGAACTCGGTCCAATGCGTTAGACGCACCAAAACGGTTGATTTTGATTCTCTTCATTGTTGAGTCCTCTCGCCTTTCCATGAAATCGCCAAAACCTCTCTGCTGGAGAGTATAGCAAAACGCGGCCCAACGGGCAAATGGACATCACTTCATCTGGAAAATGCCGCAGTTGCCAATGTAAAGGACTGAAGACGGAGGACTGAAGGCAGAGGGCTGGGTGATGCATACAACGAGGAAGTCACTTTGACGAGACGGCAACGCGGAAGCCGACGTCGAACGGACGCATCCACGCGGGATATCCCCAGCGCATGAGCGCGCGGTGCGGACGGTCGTTGAAGCTGCCGCCGCAAACGACCTTGCGCGCCACGCCGTCGGTGAACGTCGCGTCCGTGGACGTCCATTCCGCCGCGTTGCCGAACATGTCCCTGAGCCCCCATGCGTTCGCGCGATAGGAACCGGCCTGGGCGAGATGCAGGACGCCGTCGTCGAAGCGCTCGTCCTTCAACTCCCAGTCGAGATAGGCTGACGGATTGGGAATGGGCTTGGGGTTGATGCCGTCCACGGCGAGTTCGCGGCGCGTCACGTCGGCGAAGTTCGCGAACGCGCCGTAGTCCGCGTCCATCCCGCCCCAGGAGAACGGCGTCCCGGCGCCCGCGCGCGCGGCCCAGAGCCATTCCGCCTCGGTGGGCAGGCGCACCTCGCGGCCGGTCTTCTTGGACAGCCAGCGGCAGAACGCCTCCGCCTTTTCATGCGAGATGCGCACGGCGGGGAAGTTGACCGCCCCCGGAGATCCGAACACGGGATCGTCGTTCATGTAGTAGCCGCGCTTCACCTGGTCCTTGTAGTGCATGTCATACACGCCGTTGTCGAAGGACGGATCGAACGCGCGGTACTGCGCGACCGTGATCTCCGTCTCCGCGAGGAGGAAGGGCTTGAAGGCGGACGAACCGGGAACCGGCTTCAGGGAGATCTGCGCGCCGTTGCCGAGATCCAGCACCTCGCCGGACGCGGGCGCGGATGCGCCGGGGACGATTCCCGCAAGCGGGTCGAACGCGGACGCGAGGCGGTCCGCCGCGGCGTCGGACGCCTTCGGCCTCTCGAACGACGCCTTCCTGTAGGGATTCACCACCTTCTCCGCGTCGAAGAAGTCGTTGGCGACCTGCTCGGCAAGCTGGCGGCGGCGCTTGAGGTTGTGCGGGTCGGGCTGGCCCGTCTCAGACCATGTGCCGTAGAACGGCACGTTCATGTTCATCCACGCGAGAATTCGGTCCCCTTCCTCCTTCGAGAGACGCACGCCGTGGTGGCCGCGCACGATCCGCTGCCAGAGCTCGGACGTGTCGGCATGGAACTCGCCGGGCGTGAGGAGGTGGTAGTCCCCTTCCGGACCGTTGCGCCGCACGTAGGGGTGCAGCGCGTCATAGACTTCGCGCGGTTTGCCGGCGAACTTCGGCAGGAGCTGGCCGATCGCGTTCTTCTTGGCGGGGGAGCCGTCGTGGCAACCCGAGCAGCGGCGCTCGATCACGTTCAGCGTCTCGCGCTCGAAGGCGAAGCCACGGCGCGGGCCGTACCAGGGCTTGATCTTCTGCGGCAGCTTGTAGGACGCCTGCGTGCGCGTCCCCGCCGGCGGCGCGACGTTCTGGTCCTGATGGCACCCGAGGCAGGACAGCGTCTCGCCGGGCATGGCGGCGAACCAGCTGCGCATTTCCTGCAGGTGCTTGCCCTCGGCGTCCAGCGGCTGGATGGCGATCGGCACATTGGCCGGGCACTCGAAGAGAACGCTGCCGTCCTCCTCCACGTCCACCTCGCCAATCACCACGCGCACGTCCCACGGGCCTTCCATGCCGATGCAGTAGTGTCCGCCGCATTCCTTGCCATGATTCATGTAGGAACAATATTCGTAGTTGAAGAGACGGAGTTTCTTCACGGCGCCCTTCGGAACGCCGGCGAGGCCGGGGCCGTCGTAGACCGAGACGATGTTCACGCGGGCCGTCTTCTGCGATTCGTCCACGCGCGGAGCGACTTCGAAGGGCTTCTCCCGCTTCTCGATCGGCAACGGCTCCAGGTAGTTGACCGAATCGTCGGCGGAGACGAGGAGCGGGTACTGGTTGTCGAACACGTCGACGTAGGCGATGAAGAAGTGCTTGGCGCAGGAGTAGTCCTGCATCGCCACGAGCGCGCCCTCGTCCGAAAGCGGATACGGATGGAGGAAGAACTGGCGCGCGTCGTTCACGAGGCGGTCCGCCGTGACGTTCTCCACCGGCTTGCCCCAGCCGGGGAGCTTCTGCACCGCGCCGGACGTCTCGCGGCGGCCCTTCGCGACGTCGAAGAGCACGAGCTCGCCCTTGCGGCTCACGCCGTGGTGGCCGGTGACGACGCCCATGAACTTGGTGGAGGACCCGGGAATGGGCTTCGCGTAGAAGAGGGAGTTGGGCCAATAGGAGTTGGAGCCGTAGTACTCCTGCTGGTCGCTGCCGTCCGGGTTCATCGTCATCAGGATGCGCGCGAAGTAATGGGCGGAGTCGGTGTACTCCCACCGCAGGTAGAGACAGCGTCCGTTGGGAAGCATCACGGGATGCCAGTTGTTGTCCTGGTCGAACGAGATGCGGCGGAGGCGTCCGTCCGCATAGCGCAGCATGAGGTTGCCGACGTGGTCGGCGCCGCCCACGCAGGGCACCCCCTGGAATCCGACGGTCCCCATGAGAAACATCTTGCCGTCGGGGAGGTACATGGGATCGTAGTAGTCGATGTCGGGGGTGTCCGTGGGCGTGATCTCGCGGAGCCGTCCGGGGGCGGACAGGTCCATCTCCGCCACGCACCATCCGCTTTCGCCGATGCCCCCGTGGGCGCCGTTGCGCGGTGCGCGGCGTCCCGTGGCCGCCTCGGCGAGCTTGCGGGTCGAGAAGGCCACCTTCGTGAGGTCCCAGTCGAGCGCCACGTCGCCGATGAACGAGTCGCTTTCGTGCAGCGTGCGCTCGGCGGTGGAGCCGTCCGGGGCGAGCGTCACGCGCACGAGGGCGTTCGAGTAGCCGCTCACGGGCACGCTGGTGTTGCCCTGCCAGTTCTGTGGCAGCCCGAGCGCGTTGCCGTCGCCGCGGCGGATGGCGAGGAAGTCGGAGAACCGGCGAAAGGCAGGCAGGCGCAGGAAGACCTTCTTGGAGAGGCGGTCCGCCGCCGCGGCGTCAACGGGCGAGACGCCCGTTGTCCCAGTGGTAGGGCGGGGCGTCCTCGACCCGCCGTTCATGCGGGCGAGTTCGGCAAGGAGCGCGGCCTTGTCGGGGAACAGCGACGGGTACTTGTCGGCGTAGGCGTTGATGGCGCGCACCATCGCCTCCGGGTTGAAGAGGCTCTTCACGAGATGGAGGCGCATGTCCTTCGGCGGCGGCGGCAGGGGGGCGGACACGCGGTTGCCGAGGACCTTGTATTCGGGAAGCGTCTGTCCCAGCATGTCGTGGTCGGAGAACTCGACGCCCGCGTCGTAGTCGACCTGCCCGTCGGTGTTCCAGATGCGGTGGTGCCACACGATCTTCCGGTTTTTGTCGAGGAGGAAGATGCGCGCGCCGTAGAGGTCGAACTCCTCGCCCGGCTTGCGGGACGGCCGGATGCGCACGACGGAGATCGGACGGTTCGTGTGGAAGTTCACCTCCATCCACGGCGTGTCGACGCGGCGCACGTCCGTCTCGCGGCGGATGGTGAACGCGGGGTTCTTCTCGACGTTGTTGTGGTGTTCGGCGGGGCCGCACACGTCGAAGACGCGCCAGGAGAGCGATTTGCCGGGGCCGGGGTTGTCCACCACGAGATACCACGCGCGTGTGTAGAAGTCGCCGAAGTCCTTCGCGGCGAAGGCCGTTCCCGACACCGCAAGGACGGCCGCGACAAGGGCGGAGATGAGGGTTTTCGTCTGCATGGCGTTTCCTTTCTTGCCTGTGGGGCTGAATCATACCATGCCGCCGCCCTCCCGTCAAGTCGCCGAAAAACGAATCACAGGACAGGAGGGAACACGGCGTTGCAGCGACGGGCAAGACGCCCGTTGTCCCAGGCGAAGCCTAGTGTGCTATAATATCGGCATGTCGTTCTCACCATCAGAGCCGCTTGCGGCGCGCATGCGGCCGCGCACGCTCGAGGAGGTCGCCGGACAGGCGCACATCCTCGGGCCCGGCAAGCTTCTCCGCCGCGTCATCGAGGCGGACCGCCTCACGAACATCATCCTCTTCGGCCCGCCCGGCTGCGGCAAGACCACGCTCGCGGAGGTGATCGCCCGCACCACGCAGCGCAAGTTCGTGCGCTGCTCGGGCGTCGTCTCCAACGTCGCCGACATCCGCCAGGTGTGCGACCGCGCCCGCAACGAGCTCGGCGGCATGGGCACGATCCTCTTCATCGACGAGATCCACCGCTTCAACAAGGCCCAGCAGGACGTGTTGCTCCCGTACGTGGAGGACGGCACGGTCATCCTGATCGGCGCGACGACGCACAACCCGTCCATGTTCGTGAACACGCCGCTCACCTCCCGCTCGCTCGTGTTCCAGCTCAAGCCGCTCGCGCCCGCGGACGTGGCCGCCCTTCTCGACCGCGCGCTCGCCGACCCCGAACGCGGCTACGGCAAGGTGCCCACGGCGCTCGACGCCGACGCGCGGCAGTTCCTCTCCGAAATCTGCGACGGCGACGGACGCCACGCGCTCACCGCCCTCGAGGTGGCGGTGCGGTCCACCCCCGCCTCTTCCGACGGCGTGATCCACCTCACGCTCGACGTGATCCAGGAATGCGTCCAGCGCCGCCAGGTGCAGTACGACAAGAAGGAGGACGGCCACTACGACACGATCAGCGCGTTCATCAAGTCCGTGCGCGGCTCCGACCCCGACGCCGCCATCTACTGGCTCGCGAAGATGCTCGTCGCGGGCGAGGACCCGCGCTTCATCGCGCGCCGCCTCGTGATCCTCGCCTCGGAGGACATCGGGAACGCCGACCCGCGCGGACTCACCATCGCCGTGGCCGCGCTCCAGACGGTCGAGTTCATCGGCATGCCCGAGGCGCGCATCACGCTCGCGCAGGCCACCACCTACCTCGCGACCGCGCCGAAGTCGAACCGCTCCTACGAGGCCATCGGGAAAGCCATCCACGACGTCGAGACCGGCGCCGTGCAGCCCGTCCCGGAACACCTCAAGAACGTCCACGTGAAGGCCGTCGGCGCCGAGGAGAACGACGGCTACAAATACCCTCACACCTACGCGGGCGCTTGGGTGGAGCAGTCCTACCTGCGCATCCCGGAGACCTACTACATCCCCTCGGACCAGGGCTACGAAGCCACGATCGCAAAGCGCATGGAAGCCCTCCGCGGTCACCGCTGACGCGTTACGCCAGCTCGCCGATCAGAATCTGCGGGTGCGCCTCGCGGATGCGCACCTGCGCGACGTCGCCGACGTGCAAAGGCCGCGACGGCTCGAACACGACGATGCGATTGCCGCTGTCGCGTCCGCTCCAGCGGGCGGCGTTGCGGAGGGACGGACCTTCAACGAGCACCTCACGCACGGTTCCCACGAGACGGTCATTGCGCGCCTGCCCGCGCACCTGCTGGTCGGCGAGCAGCACCTGGTCGCGCCGCTCCTTCTCCTCCGTCGGCACGTCGTCCGGCAGTGCCGCCGAACGCGTGCCCGGACGCGGCGAGTACTTGAACACGAACGCGTTGTCGAAGCCCGCCTCCTCCATGAGCGAACGCGTCGCCTCGAAATCGGCTTCCGTTTCGCCGGGATACCCCACGATCACGTCGGTCGTCACGGCGAACTCGGGATCGAACGCCCGCAACTTCGCGACGGCGGCAAGATACTCGGCGCGCGTGTAGCGGCGCCCCATCTCCTTCAGCACGCGGTCGCTCCCGCTCTGCACGGGCAGGTGCAAGTGGCGGCAGACCTTCGGAAACTCGCGGTAGGCACGCACGAGTTCGTCCGTGCAGCCCTTCGGGTGCGCGCTCGTGAAGCGGATGCGCGCGAGGCCGTCGACGGCGTTCAGCGCCTCGAGGAGACGCGGAAACGCCTCCGTGTAGCCGCCCGGGCTGGGCGGGTCGTCGGCCAGCCACGCCGCGTTGCGCACGCCGTAGCGCAGCACGCTCTGTCCGAGCAGGCACACCTCCTTCACACCGCGCGCGGCGAGCGCGCGCACCTCCGCCACGATCTCACGCGCGGGGCGCGAGTATTCGTGCCCGCGCACGTCGGGCACGATGCAGTAGCTGCAGCGGTTGTCACAACCGAGGAGCACGGTCACGTAGCTCTGGAACGACGCGCCACCCACGTGCGCGTCCATGCCCGTCGGCACCTCGTTGTCGTCCGGCAGCTCAAGGATGCGCGTCTCGCCCGCGAGACAACGTTCCACAAGCCGCGGAATCACGCCGAAGCGGCGCGGTCCCACGGCGAAGTCGAGTTTCGGGAGGGATTTAAAGACCTCTGCGCCCATCCGCTTCACGGCGCAGCCCATGAGGCCCACGACCTTGACATGCGGAGCAACCGTTTTACCGCGCCCTTCCTTGGCGGCGATCAGGTTGCCGCACTTGCCCACGGCCTTGCGCTCGGCCATGTCGCGCACGGTGCAGCTGTTGACGATCACGATGTCCGCCTCGGACTCGTTCGCCGCCTTCTCGTAGCCGGCCGCGACGAGGAGCGCCTCCACGGCCTCGCTATCGCGGACGTTCATCTGACAACCGTAGGTATGGACGAGGATCTTCATGGTTCGGCGAGGAGGGATTGTCCGCCGTCGACGGGGATGACCGCGCCCGTGGTCGACTCGGCGGAAAGGAGATAGACGACCGCGTCGGCGACTTCCTGCGGCGTGGGGTGGCGCCCGAGCGGCGTCGCGCCCGCGCGTTCGTGGCACGCCTCGGGCGGCAGCACGGGACCGGGCGCGACCGCGTTCACGCGCACGCGTCCCGCGAGACGCAGGGCGTCTG
>JAFRNO010000164.1 GCA_017430155.1 Kiritimatiellia bacterium
GGGGATTCTTCCACGGCGTGTAGAGCCACTCGTTGTACTTGCCGCGGATCCACGGACAGTGCACGTCGAGGAAGACGTCCAGCTTCCCGCCCGCGTGGCGGCCGATCCACTCCGTGATGGCCTTCGTCTCGGGATAGAGGAACTCGACGTAGTCGCGGTTGTGGTCGTGCGGCCCGCGGTTCTTCCCCTGGTCGCCCGCCTGCGCGCCGTCGTAGTCGGTGAACGGCACCATCATCAGCTCCACGTTCGCGCGCAGCCAGCGCCCGAGGTCGTCGTCCGCGAGGAACGCCTCGCCGATGCCCTCCAGCACCCAGCTCGCCATCGTCTCGGAGCAGTGGTGTCGGGCGGACACGAAGAAGCGGTACTTCGGCTCGCCGCGGGAGGGCCGCGCTCCGTCGCGGCCAATGCAGCCGAACCGGGCGCACGGCACGTCCGCGCCCGCGCGCGATTTGCACAGCGTCTCGACGACGAACGACTTGCCGAGCGCGTCGGCGTGCTTCGCCACGAACGCGTCCCAGTTCGCGCGCACGTACGGGTGGAATTCGTAGAACAGCACCTCGGCGTCGTCCGGACCGAACGCGTAGGTGAAGCCGTTCGGGCGGCTCTTGCCGTCGAGCGGATACGAGAACGTCTTGCCGCCGTCCGTGGACACCACCGGCCCGCGCACGCCCACCGGTCCGCCGGCGTACTTGTCCGTGAAGGTGAACGTCAGCGTCCGCCCCTGCGCGCCCTTCACGCGGAACGCCCAGTAGAACCACTCGCCCTTCGTGTCACGCAGTTCCTGATGGACGTATACGTCGTCGCCCTCGATCCGCTCCAGCGCGATGTTCCCCGCCGGCATGTCCTTGTCCACCGTGAACCCTGCCTGGTAGGGCCCGCTCGCCGAGCGGGCCGCCTGCGCGAAGCAGAACAGCGCCAACGCGCACACCACAAGAAACAGTTTCTTCATGCGGCTTACTTCAGCTTGTTTTCGAGGATGACGGGGCCGCCGTACTTGCCGGTGGTCACGAGGTCGAGGTCGCCGTCGCCGTCGAGGTCTACGCATTCGACGTTGAGGCCCACGCTGATGTCCGAATCGTAGGAGATCACGAACTTCTTGAACACGGGGTCGGGACCGGGCGTGAAGTC
Organism: Kiritimatiellia bacterium; assembly: GCA_017430155.1. Lineage (GTDB taxonomy): Bacteria > Verrucomicrobiota > Kiritimatiellia > RFP12 > UBA1067 > RUG572. The sequence continues at coordinate 1,129 of JAFRNO010000164.1, forward strand.
GTAGTAGTAGATGCCGAGCGGACCGTACTCGTCGGGGTCGCCGCCGTTGTGCGCCATGAAGCGCTTGCCGGTGACGATCTCGGGCACGCCGTCGTTGTCGATGTCGCCCCAGCCGAGGTAGTGCGCCTGCGTCCAGGTGTCGTCGATCACGTGTTTCTTGAACTGGATCTCGCCGGCGGCGTCGCGCTCCTTCAGCTGCTCCCACCAGAAGATGCCGTACTTGTGGGCGGAGCTGACGATGATGTCGGCGAGGCCGTCCTTGTTCACGTCGAACACGATGAGGTTGGACGCGTGGCCGAGCTTGCCGCCCTGGAAGCCGATGTTGAGCGGGTGCTTCTTCCAGCCGCCGTCCGCGAGGTGCTCGTACCACGCGACGGGCGTGAGCACGTCGTTGCGGCCGTCGCCGTTCACGTCGCCGCAGCCGCGGCCCATGTCGCAGCGGTCGTTCGAGACGGAGTCGCGCGTGAACGGCGCGGGGCCGCCCTTCCCGAGCTGGTAGAGGCAGGTGACCTGCGTGTCGGGCAGGAAATCGGTCGCCTTGCCGTCGCCGTCGATGTCCACGAGGATGCCGGTCTCGATGTTGCCGGTCTGCTCGATCAGGTGCTGGGTCCAGATCGCGTCGGTCGGGAGGAGGTTCTCAATCCACCACGTCTCCTTCGAGAACCAGTTGCCGCTCACCACGTCGGGCTTGCCGTCGGCGTTGACGTCGAGCGGCAGGTTCATGAAGTCGTGGGCGTAGCCCTTGCCGTCCTCCTTCACGTCGCTCTTGACCTCGCGCACCTTGCGGGCCTTGAAGTCGGGGGCGAGGTAGAGATACGGACCGGCGACGACGTCGAGCTTGCCGTCGCAGTTGAAGTCCGCCACGCCGCACGCCTCGGTGCGGCAGTTGCCGATGCGGCGCGCCTTGAACTGCACGCCGCCCATGCGGCGGGCGATGCGCGCCACGGCGCGGCGCGCCTCCTTGCGCTCCTTCTTGTCCGTCGCCTTGCCGGCCGCGGCGAGCACGGCGGGCATCTCCGGGGCCATGCCCTGCAGGGCGAGGGCCCTGTAGGCCTGCACGCGCACGTCCGCGTCCGCATGCGCGAGGTAAGGCGCGATCGCGCCGCCGAGACCGAGCGGATTGCGCACGGTCAGCACGTCGAGGAGCTTCGCGAGGAACGCGGGGTCCTTCCCGTAGTTCTTGAGCTCGTCCGCCAGCACATGGTTCGTGCGCGCGTCGGTGAGGAGGATGAGTCCGCGGCGCGCGGCCGCGCTCACCCCGGGATCCTCGGAATGCATCCAGATGACGAGCTTCTTCGCGTCCTCCGCGCCGCCCGTGCGGCCGAGGCCTTCGAGGGCCACGAGACGCACCGCCGGGAAATCGGTCTTTTTCAGGATGTCCTGGATGTAGCCCTTCGCCGCCGGGCTGCGCACGTGCGCGAGGGCCGTGACGAGCTTGACCTGCGCGTCGCCGGGGAGGGTCTTCAGCCAAGCGGCGCGGGCGGCGTCGAGCGCGGGCGCGGGCAGGGACGCGATCGCCTGCGCCACGGTACCGCTCCATTCGGCGTCGGACGACTTGAGCCCGTCGCTGCCGAGCGACACGCGGCGCGCGTCGTCCGTGCGCAGAAGCCCGCAGAGCGCCGCGAGGCGCTGGTGCTTCGGCAGCTTGTCGTTCGCGAAGACGCCCGCGTAGCCCGCGGCGGCCTCGGCCTTCTGCCCCGCGCGTTCGCGCGCGTGGGCGGCGCGCAGGTCGGCGTCGGCATCCGCCACCGCGCACGCGCACAACGCACATGCAAATACAGTCGCAACCAGTTTCATCTCACAGCCCTCCTCTTTCCGTTTTCAATTCTACGCCTGCTCCAGCGTCCATGGTGCGCGGTTCGAGCGCACGAGCAGCTTCGTGGCGTCCGCGTGGCCGGGGAAGGTGAACGTCTTCAGGTCGAAATCCATCGCGCGGTTGAGGTGGTAGGCCACCGACGCCGCATGGCAGGCGACGTGCGTCATGTGCAGGGCGTCGGCCGGCGCGCTGGTGCGGAGACGCGACCGGATGCACGCGATGAACTCGGCGGGGTGCGCCACGGGGCGTCACCAGTCCTCGTGGAGGATCGTGTGCCCTTCCAGCAGCAGCGGGTCGCTCACGTACACGGAGCCGGAGTCGTCCGTCTCCACCCACCCCTCGTCGCCTTCGAGGCGGATGCCGCACGTGTCCTTGAACCCCCGGCGGAGCACCATCTTCACGCCGTCGGGATAGTAGGCGCGCACCTCCTCGCGGCCGATCGGCTCGTACTTCGCGGGGGCGGTGAGCTCGCGCCCGAGGGCGAGCTGGCAGAGGTCGATCGTGTGCGAGCCCCACTCGCTGAGGTCGCCGTGGAAGTCGTATTCGGCGTGCCAGGCGCTCTTCATCACGTAGTCCGCGTTGTACGCGCGCATCGGCGCGGGTCCCACCCACATGTCCCAGAAGAGGTCGCCGCGCGGCGGCAGGGGCTGTTCGGGCAGGTAGTGGTTGACCGCGCTGCGGCCCATGGTCGCCATGCCGGCGTGGACCGTGTGGACGCGGCCGAGGCGCCCGGACTGCGCGAGCTTCACGGCCGTCTGGAAGTTGCCCACGTTGCGGCGCTGCACGCCGCCCTGGTAGACGCGCTGGTAGAGCTCGGCCGCGCGCATCACGGCCTCGCCCTCCGCGATGGAGAGGGAGATGGGCTTCTCGCAGTAGACGTCCTTGCCCGCGCGCATGGCCGCGATGGAGAGTCGCGCGTGCCAGCGGTCGCCCGTGGCGATGTAGAGGGCGTCCAGGTCCCTGCGCGCCAGCAGCTCGCGGTAGTCGTCGTACACGGCGCAGTCCGCGTTGCCGTTGTAGGCGTCGATCTGCTGCTTGGCCCACTCGCGGCGCGCGCGCACCGCGTCGCAGGCCGCAATGAACCGTACGCCGGGCTGGCTGAGGAACACGGGGAGCATCTGGCGCCCGCGTCCGCCCGCGCCGATGATCGCCATCGTGATCGTGCGGCTCGGCGGCGTGGCCGCCTGCGCCCAGGTGCGGCGCGCGGCGAGCGCGCAGGCTGCGAGCGAACTGCGGACAAGGAACCCCCGCCGCGACATCTCCTTCTTGATGAACATCGTGTGTTCCTTCTGTTCGAATATTACATCCGCGTGTAGCGCGGACCGTCTCCGCCCTGCGGGAACGTCCAGTCGATGTTGCCCTTCGGGCACTTGATGCGACAGGTCTTGCAGTGGAGGCAGTTGGAGAAGTCGATCTGCAGGCGGTCGCCTTCGCGGAGGTACACCTCCGCCGGACAGAACCGCGTGCAGGGCGAGCCGAACTCCTTCTCGCACGCAGCGCAGGCGGCGGGGTCCTTGATCTTCAGGTGGCACGGCTGGTCCTCTTCGTGGATCGTGCCGGACATGAAGACGTCCGTCAGCCGGTCCGGCTGCAGGGGGGAGGCCTCCACGTCGTCCGCCGCCTCGCGCGCGAGCCGTTCGCGCACGAGCGGCTCCAGCGCGGCGGCGTCGCCCTCGTCGCAGCCCGGCACGCGGAACCACGGGAACTTCCCGAACGTCATCCACGCGAGGCCGGCCGCCATCACGCCCCACGGCATGCCGTAGGAGAACGACGCGCGCACGTTCCGCACGCGCTTCATCTCCTTCCAGCCGCTCGTCGCCTGCAGCCGCCTGAAATAATCCTCGCCCAGCGCGTCCGCGTCGCCGTTCGCGAGAATCGCCTCGGCGGCGGCGCGTCCGCTCTGGAACGCGATGTGCACGCCCTTGATGCGGAGGGAGTCGAGGAGTCCCGCCCCGTCGCCGACGATCAGCACGCCCGGCGCGTAGGGTTTCGGCACGGCGTAGAAACCGCCCTCGGGAATCACCTTCGCGCCGTAGGCAACGGTCTTGCCGCCCTTGATGTGGCAGTGCACGCTCGGCGCGGACTTGAACCGCCTGAACAGGCGGAACGGGTCGATCTCCGCGCGCGTGTAGTCGAGCGCGTAGGCGTAGCCCACCATCACCTGCGTCTCGCTCACGTGGTACACGAACCCGCCGCCGTAGGTGTTGAAGTCGCTCGGCCAGCCGAACGTGTGCATCACCTCGCCGGCGGTCTGCGTGCCGGCCGGCACCTCGATCAGCTCCTTGATGCCGAGGGCGTAGGTCTGCGGACGCGTCCCCTGCAGTTCCTTCTCGGCGATGAGGCGCTCGGTGAGGATGCCGCAGCCGCCTTCGGCCAGCACCACAACCTTCGCGCGCACTTCCTCGGACGGCAGGTAATTGGATTTCTTCCGTCCGTTCTTGTCGAGGCCCTTCTCGCCCGTCCGCGCGCCAACGACGCGTCCGTTCTCCTCCACGAGCTGCGTCACGGCGAAGCCCGTGTAGATCTCCGCGCCGAGCTTCGACGCGATCTGCGCGAGGTAGGCCGTCACCTTCGTGAGCGACACGACGGGAAAGCCCTTCGAGCTCATCATCGGCGGCACCCAGGGAATCTTCATGTCCCACTTCGCCGTGAAAAGCGAGCGGAAGCTCTCCTTCACCACCTTCGCCTCGCACGGCAGCTTCTCGATCTCCTCGGGCGTGAGGAGGCCCTCGAAGCCGCTCGGGTCGACGATTGCGCCGGAAAGCACGTGCGAACCAACGCTGCGGCCCTTGTCCAGCACCACGACGCGCGGTTTCTTCTCGCCGGCGTTGCGCAGCAGCGCGATGGCCGTCGCGAGTCCCGCCGGCCCCGCACCGATAATAAGAACATCTGTGCTGATCATACGCTCCTTCTTCTCCTTCAACGGTGTTATAGTATACCACATTCACGGCGCGGACGGCAGGAGAATCCGTTCATTCTCAGGCAGACCGGCGTTTATAAGCGATGTGGCAATGGTTACGCCATTTGAAGCCGCACGTATAAAAACCGCAAGATTCTTGTTGACAAAGACTTCATCAGCATTTGAGGTTTGGTTCGTCAAGCCCAATCGCATAACCCCTGGCATAACTGGAGTAAAAGAAAAAGCTCGTGCGACCCAATCAAATGGAAAACTAGTGGAAGAGGCCACGTCTACAAATGCAGCGATACGCGCCTCCTTCTCATTTGCCTCAACCTGAACAAAGCCTTTGGCCAACTTTGTCTGGGGATCTGCGAAGTTTTTAATAGTAAAAGAATTAAGCTCCCCTGTCACAACTTGATAGGAACTCGCACCAATCACTACCGATGTAGGAAAACTCCATCCGGAATACTGCACGGTCAAACTGCCATCTGGCACATTCATAGCCTGCATCAGTTCAATGCCATCCTGCCGTTTCAATTGCGCGCGCTCAGACTCGCTGAGCGTTTGCACCAACGGCACGGGAAGCGATACCCCCTCTGGGATCTGCCAATCCCCATTCCCGCATAACGGCATGCAGATGACAGCAAGCAAAACAACTGGCAACAATAACAGTTTCCGTTTCATGTTACATTACTTCCTTACCACATTCACGGTCCAGACGGCAGGGGTATTCGGTCTGCCTCAGGTAATCCAGCGTTGATGATGGCGGCGGCAAAAACAACGGGATTCGTGGGGGCATTAATTTCAAGGGCAATATTCTTAAATGCTAGGTTCCCCATTGGTGTCTCATCAGATGGAAAAGACGTGTAGGTCACAAAAAGCATATTTGTCGCCACACCTATGCCCTGAACGGCCACGCCGCGGGCATAGTCAGGAAGGTAGAAGGAGGTCTGTGCCCGGTGCGCGAAAGCAGTACATCTGGCGATTTTTCCATTCGCCAACATCTCAATGTCACCGCTTGCGACCTTTACCGGAGGCTCGTTAGTCGTCAGCACTTTGAAATATGTAAGCGTTAAACACTTGTTTGTCTCCACAACATACTGCTGCGCATTCACGACAATGGAGGTCGGGCAGACCCAGTTCGTGCAGACAAGCGTCTCGTCACCGTCAGGAATGCCCTTGAGCTCCATTAGCCATTTCCCGTTTCTCAGATAATCGGCGCGCATCTCTTCTTTGGTCGAATAGGTGATCGGCTGAAGACTAGAACCGAGTTGCGTCCATACCAACGCACTCATCGACGTCAACAATAACAGTTTCTGTTTCATGTCATTTTGCTCCTATTATCCAGTAGTTTTGCGGATCAAATTTCATCTTGAAAGTAACCGCCAAATTACCCAAAAAAAGGAAAGGGCTCCATAGCCGTTCCACATCCGTCGATGTATCGACGATCGATTCCAAATATCCGATGTTAGTCTGCGTACCAAGTTCAGGGCCTAGGCATGCATCAAAAACAACGCCTTCCGCAATAACATAACGGTGTAGAGTCAAGCGAGAACGGCTAATGTCATCCACGCCACAGACGGCGACATGGTTCGTTGTCGCAGCCCCAAGATAACCGGGATTGTTACATGGCCCTACACCAACAATGTTGACTGTGTTGATGTAGCCGATCGGCTGGGTCGTTACAACGTCGGAATGGATTCCCATCAATTTTCCAAGCGTTGCCAACCCGTATGCCTGGTCGGCACAGTTGACTTTGAGTACGGTCTTTTTAAGGTAACCATCAAGAGCAAACATTAGTTCTCCAGATTCAAACCCCTTACAATAATGTGAATCGCCGTTTCTCGAATCATATATGAAACCCATGTTGCCGAACAAGTACGAGGTGACGGCGGCAAGTGCCTGGACTTTTCCGCTCTTGCCTTCGGCAACTGTGCACGCCAATTCCAGCGCATCCGCCCACGGAACCTGCACGGAACCGTTCGGCTCCCAAGGTTCCTTCGGCACGTCCAAAACCGTATACACGCGGTGCGGGCCAGTGGTGGCGCATGTGAACGCCGTGACATCCTGCCTGCCAAGCTTCGACACGCGCCACTCCCAACGATGGTCTGCCTTGCGCACGGTACGCGGAATCCGGGTGTCAACCGCAAACTCGAACCATGTAGACTCCACAAATGAGAACTCCACATCCCGCCATCCGAGTCCGCCGAGCGGCGACCCCGTGCCAACCGGCCTGGCCGACAGCCGGGCCGAAGCGATGTCGGGCGACACCTTAAACTTCACCTGCACGGTCGGCGTGACGCCGCCCGCGTAGCACACGGGGTCGTTCTTCAGCGTCGCCCCGCCCGTCCACCATTCGCCTTGACGGGCGTCGTATTCCTCGCGCAGGTTCTTGCGCAGGTTTACCGCATCGGCCGTGCAGGTATCCGAATCATGGTTGAACATGATCTCCTCCACGGTGAACTTGTACACGTTGATCGTCGCCACCTTGTCTTTGGCAGCGAATGTGCTGCTCGCGTTGTCCACTCCGAACAGCGAATCGGGATCCGACACGAGTACATACGGCGGGAGATTGTTCGTGACCGGGCGAAGCGTGTAGTCGTAGTCGGGCCTGGGCGTGTCCGTGTATTCCGGGTCCGTCCCTGCATGGCGAAGCCGCACCTCGTACCGCCAGCCGGGCTTGAGCAGGACCTTTTTCGTCTCACATTCGCCGTACTGCGAATTCTGCAGCGAGAACGTGCGCGGCACGGCACCCTCCCCGCTGCCGGCCACCGGCGCGACTGTCAACAGGTATTTCTCGGAATGGCTTCCGCTGTGGTCTCCGAAATAGAACGGCACGGGGACGCGGCTACCGGGCTGGCCTCCGTCGGAGGCGTCCGCCGGATCGCTGCTCTGCGCGATTTCCACGCCGTCCGCGACGTTGTCGCCGTCCGTGTCAAGGCCGTCGGGGATGCCGTCGCCGTTCGCATCGGCTCCGCTTGGATTCGTCCGCCACTTGCATTCCTCTGCGTTCGTGAGGCCGTCGCCGTCGGGGTCGGCGGTTGCATCGTCGTCCGTCCGTGTGGTGTCGTTGTTGTGCGTCTTCGGATCGA
>JAFRNO010000165.1 GCA_017430155.1 Kiritimatiellia bacterium
CGATCTCCCACTGCCTCATGTACCTCAAACCCCTCCGCTAGGACGCGCCATGGAACTCGCACTGCTCGTCAACAAATTCATCGTCAAGGGACGCCTTGTCACGATCGTGCCGTTCGGCAACGGCAACATCAACGACACGTTCCTCGCCGTGTTCCGCAACACCTTCACCGAGACCCAGGTCGTCCTGCAGAAGGTCAACCGCGCCGTGTTCACGCAGCCCGAGGTCATCATGCGGAACATGCACAACATCACGCTCCACTGCCACGAGAAGCTGGAGGCGGACGCCGCCGCCGGACGCGACGACCGCGTGTGGCAGATGCCGCGCATCATCAAGACGAAGGGCGGGGACGACTTCGTGACGGACGAGGCGGGCGACGTGTGGCGCGTCATCACGCGCATCCTCTCCGCCCACGCCTTCGAGACGGCGCAGAGCCCCGAGCACGTGCTCGAGTGCGGCGCGGCGCTCGGCCATTTCCACTACCTCGTCTCGGACATGGACCCCGCCTCGATCACGGACCCGCTGCCGGGCTTCCACATCACGAGCGGCTACCTGCGCCAGTACGACGAGACGCTTGCCTCCAACCCCAACGCGCGCGAGCTCGTGTCCGCCTCGATGGAGGCGAAGCGCCTCGCGAAGTTCGTCGAGGACCGGCGCGACTTCGCGACGTGCCTCGAACGGGCCGAGGCGAGCGGCGAGCTGAAGCGCCGCATGTTCCACGGCGACCCGAAGGTGAACAACATCATGATCGACGACTTCACCGGCAAGGGCACGGCGATGATCGATCTCGACACCGTCTCGCCCGGCCTCGCCCACATCGACTTCGGCGACGCCATCCGCTCGCTCTGCAACCCCGCCGGCGAGGAGGAGCTGAACCTCGGCAAGGTGTCGTTCGACGAAGACCTCTGCGCCGCGTTCTGCAAGGGATACATGTCCGAGGCCGGCGCGTTCCTCACCGACGCCGACCGCGCCCACCTCTACGACGCGATCCGCCTCCTGCCGTTCGAGCTCGGCCTGCGCTTCTTCCAGGACTACCTCGCGGGCGACGTCTACTTCAAGGTGCGCCAGCCCGGCCAGAACCTCAACCGCGCGCGCGTGCAGTTCCGCCTCTGCGAGGCGATCGAGGCGCGCGAGCGCTCGATCCGCGGCATTCTGGAGAGACTTTAATCAAAGAAAGGAAACGAACATGAAGAAACTGATGATGCTTGGATGCGGGTGCGCGGCGCTGGCGTGCGGCGCGCTCGAACTCGCCGCCTGGCGCGGCGAAACCGTGACGGCGTGGGTGCCGCAGGGCGAGAAGGTCGTGCGGGCCAGCAAGTCGTCCTTCTCCAAGAAGGGCGCAGAGCCGAAGGGCATCTACGTGAAGACAGGCGTGGCGTGCGACGTGAAATTCGTCACGAAGGTGGGCGCGTTCGACTATGCGTCCGTGCCGGACCGCGTGGTGTGGGGGGCGGGCGCGTTCGATGTCGGCGCGAAGCGCGTCGTCTCCGTGGCGGTGGACGCCGACGCGAAGCCCGGCACCTACGAGTTCGGCGACCTGAAGGTGCGCGTGGTCGACCGCGTGCTGCCGCCCGCGAAGGAGTGGAAGTACTACCTCGACCTCTGGCAGCACCCGTGGGCCGTCGCGCGCGCGGCGGGCGTGGAGCCGTTCTCCGACGCGCACTACGCGAAGATGGAGCCGCTCTGGAAGATGCTCGCCGCCGCCGGGCAGAAGACGCTCACCGTCACGCTCGTCGACCTGCCGTGGAACCACCAGTGCTACGACGGCTACCGTCCGATGATCGAGACGGTGCGCCACGCAGACGGCACCTGGACGCACGACTTCAAGCTTTTCGACGCCTACGTCCTGTTCGGCCGCTATTGCGGCCTTGGCCCGCACATCGCCTGCTACACGATGTGCCCGTGGGGCTACAAGGTCAGCTGGCTCGACGAGGACGGCAAGATGCAGAAGGCCGAGGCGAAGCCGGGCTCCGACTTCTTCAAGGAGTACTGGGGCGCCTTCCTCACGGACTTCGCCAAGCACCTTAAGCGCAACGGCTGGTTCAAGGACACCTACATCTCCCTCGACGAGCGCTCGCCCGAGGACCTGCGCAACACGGTCGCGTTCATGAACGAGAAGGCCCCCGGCCTCAAGATCGCCATGGCCGGCAACCGCAAGCCGTCCGAGTTCAAGGGCATCTCCATCGACAGCTACTCGCAGTCGCTCGGCCACGTCAACCCCGACTTCCTCGCCGAGGTGCCGCAGCGCCAGAAGGAGGGCAAGGTGACGACCTACTACATCTGCTGCGGTCCCGGCAAGCCCAACACGTTCATGGACTCCGAGCTCGACGAGGCGTTCTGGTGCGGGTTCTACCCGGCGGCGTGCGGACTCGACGGCATCCTCCGCTGGGCGTACAACAGCTGGCCGCGCGACGCCTGCAAGGATGCATCGTACGGCAACTGGCGCAGCGGCGATACGTTCCTCGTGTACCCCGACGGCTCGCCCTCGATGCGCTTCCTCGAACTCTTCAACGGCATCCAGCAAGCCGAGAAGTTCAACATCCTCAAGCGCGCGGGCGAGCGCAAGGAGGAACTCGCCGCCCTCGCCGCGAAGTACGACCTCAAGGCCGCCCTCAACAAGAAGCCCGGCGACTTCACCGCGCTCATCCGCGAAACGAAAGAACTCCTCAACCGCTAATCTCCACGAAAGGAACAACAATGAAATACGTCTACCTCTCCCTCGCGGCCGCGGGCCTCTTCGCCGGCTGCTGCACCGACTGCGCACCGTGCAACGCGTCGTCCGGATCCTGCTGCGCAAAGGGCGCCTGCGAAGCCGCCGCCCCCAATACGCTCTCCGACGCCGAGAAGGCCGCCGGGTGGCAGCTCCTCTGGGACGGCAAGACCCTCAACGGCTGGGTCGGCGAGAGGAACGGCTGCAAGGCCCCGCCCGAGAAGGGCTGGAAGATCGAGGACGGCGTGCTCACCGTGCTGCCGCGCAAGGGCATCAAGGACGGCAAGTGGGTGGACATCCCGAAGGAGCAGGCCGCCCTCGGCGGCGGCGGCGACCTCGTGACGGTCAAGGACTACCGCGACTTCGAGCTGTCCGTCGACTTCCTCCTCACCGAGGCCGCGAACAGCGGCATCAAGTACTTCTACAACAAAGACCAGTTCAAAGGGACGTGCGAGGAGTACCAGATCCTCCACGAGGCCCATCCCGACTCCACGAAGGGACGCGACGGCAAGTGCCGCCGCGTGGCGTCGCTCTACGACATGATTCCCGCCAACGCCGAGCCGTACGTCAAGCCGCTCGGCCAGTGGAACACCGCGAAGATCGTCTCGAAGGGGAACCACGTGGAACACTGGCTGAACGGACACAAAGTGCTCGTCTACGAACGCGGCAGCGCGGAGTTCCGCGCGATCGTGGCGCAGTCGAAGTACGTGAAGGAGCAGAAGCCCGGCGAACGCTGGGGCGAGGCGCCGACGGGCCGCATCAAGTTGCAGGACCACTCCGACTCCACCGTCTCCTTCCGCAACATCAAGATCCGCGAGCTGTAGCCGTTTGCGCGACTTCCCCATGAAGGCCGTCTTCCTCCTGCTCGCGGCGGCGCTGCTCGCCGGCTGCTCCACCACGCTCGTGCGCGAAAATCCCGTGCCCGTGCGGGTGGCGGACGGCGTGCAGCTTGAAACCACGTCCCTCGTGGAGGCACTGCTCGGGTTCAAGGGCACGCGCGTGCAGGCGGCGAACGGGTCTTGGAAGGACCAGGTGTTCTCCGCGCAGTGCGTGCTGAAGGGCGATGGCGAGACGCTCACGGCCGTGTTCCTCGCGCCGCAGCTCCGCCTCCTCACAATCACGCTCACG
>JAFRNO010000166.1 GCA_017430155.1 Kiritimatiellia bacterium
CAAGACGTACTACATCGGCGGCGGCGACGCCGTGGCCGTCGTCAAGACGGACGTCGACTTCGGCACGGCGAAGTTCGTGATCGACGACCGGAACCTGAATAACCACCGCAAGCCCATCTTCCGCATCGTGTCCGACGCGCGTCCGTTCGCGGTCAAGGGCGTGAAGACGCTCGCGCGCGGGCAGGCGAAGCTCGACGTGTCGCTGCCGTCCGACTGTCTGCTCATCGCGGTCAACAACAAGGTGCGCCGCTACATCCGCTACGGACGCAACCAGAACAACGGCGTCGCGCAGCGGGAGGTGTTCCTCGCAAGCCGCGACGGCACGGTCGACCCGCGCACGCCGATCGTGTGGGACTTCGAGACGGTCACGTCCCTCTCGGCGCATCCGATCGACGCGCGGACGCTCGTGGTGAAGGGCGGCGCGTTCACCACGATCGCGAACCAGGCGGTGTCGAAGTACAACTACCACGCGCGCAACTTCAGCGTGGAGCGCTCGAACGTGCGCTTCGAGGGCGTGAAGCACTTCGTGACCGGCGAGCTCGACCACGGCGCGCCGTACGGCGGGTTCTTCTCCATCCAGAACTGCGCGAACGTGACCGTGACGAACTGCCTGTTCACGGCGCACAAGACCTACTCCACGATCGGCGCGGCGGGGCTGCCGGTCTCGATGGGGTCGTACGACCTCTCCGTGGGGACGGCGGTGAACGTCTCCTTCATCGGCTGCCGCCAGACGACCGACATCAACGACCGCCGCTACTGGGGTCTGCTCGGCTCGAACTACTGCAAGAACCTCCTCTACGACGACTGCGAGTTCTCGCGCTTCGACGCGCACATGGGCGTGGCGAACGCGACGATCCGCAACTCGAAGCTCGGCTACATGGGCATCAACGCAATCGGATTCGGCACGTTCCTCGTCGAGAACAGCACCGTCTGCTGCGCGAACTTCTTCAACCTGCGCAGCGACTACGGCAGCACGTGGGAGGGCGAGTTCATCGTGCGCAACTGCACGTTCCTGCCCGCGAACGGGCGTACCGCCACGGGCCAGCTCGTGAACGGCTCCTATTCGGGGAAGCACGACTTCGGCTACGTCTGCCACATGCCGCGCCGGATTGTGTTCGACGGCCTCAAGATCGACGACTCGCACCATCCCGAGAAGAAATACGAGGGGCCGTGGATCTTCGGCATGTTCAACGCGCAGAACAAGGGCCCCGACTACGTGGAGGACTATCCCTACCACGTGACGGAGGAGGTCGTGCTGAAGAACGTGACGACGGCGAGCGGCAAGCCCGTGAACCTGAGCCCGAACGCCTGGATGTTCCGCAACGTGAAAGTCGTGCGGGAATGAGCGGTTTCAAGAACGAAGAAAGGAAGAATGACGATGCAGAACCCCTTTGACATTTCGCGCCGGACGTTCCTCGCGGGCGCGGGCGCCTTCGCGGGCGCGACGCTGACGGGCTTTTCGGCGGTGCCGCCGCGGCGCACGTTCGGCCCGAACGACAAGCTCCACCACGCCTGCATCGGCGTAGGCGGCATGGGCTTCAACGACCTCCGCAATTTCCTCTCGCACCCGCGCGTGGAAGTGGTGGCGCTCTGCGACGTGGACGCGAACAACCTCGCCAAGGCGGCCCAGCTCGCGCCGAAGGCGCGTCTTTACGCGGACTGGCGCGAGATGCTGGAGAAGGAGGGCGACGCGATCGACTCCGTGAACGTGGCGGTGCCCGACCACCAGCACGCGATCATCTCCCTTTCCGCCATGCGCCGCGGCAAGCACGTCTACTGCCAGAAGCCGCTCTGCCACGACGTGGCGGAATGCCGCGAGGTGGCGCTCGAGGCGGAGCGCTGCCACGTGGTCACGCAGCTCGGCACGCAGCACGCGGCGGGCGGCGGGGACCGTCTGGGCGTCGGCTTCCTCCGTGCGGGGACGATCGGCGCGGTGAAGAAGGTGTACCTCACTTCCAACCGCACGGGCGCGGAGCGGTACCGTCTGGTGGGGCCGCGGCCCGCCGAGGGAGTTCCGCCGCCCAAGACGCTCGCGTGGAATCTCTGGCTCGGCACGGCGCCGGTGCGTCCGTACGCCGAGAAAATCTACCACCCGATGATCTGGCGCTCGTGGCAGGACTTCGGCACGGGGTGGAGCGGCGACATCGGCTGCCACATCTTCGACGCCGTCTGGAAGGGCATGAACCTCGGCAACGCGGCGCCGAAGACGGTCCGCGCGCAGGTGCAGGAGAGCTGGAAGAACTCGCCCGCGCGGCGTGCCGACACGTGGCCGCAGTCGAACCACATCACGTGGACGTTCGACGGCGTGCCCGCCTCGGACGGCAAGCCGTTCACGATGGAGTGGTTCGACGGCGAGTTCTACCCGCCCGAGGACGGGCAGGCGCTCGCGCGCGACGCCGGGCTCAAGGCGTTTCCCGAGGAGGCGGCGATGGTGTTCGGCACCGAGGGCGCGATCCTCATCCCGCACCAGAAGATTCCGTTCCTCCTGCCGAAGGCGAAGTTCGCCTCCGTGAAGATGGAGAAGCTGCCGTTCAAGAACCACTACCACGACTTCGCGGACGGCTGTCTCGGCGTGGCGGAGAACGCCTCGCCGTTCCAGAAGACGGGTCCGATGGCCGAGACGATCATCCTCGGCACGGTCGCCCTGCGGTGTCCCGAGGAGACGCTCCGCTGGAACGCGGGCACGCTTTCCTTCGATGGAAACCCCGCCGCGACCGCGCTCCTGCGCCGTACCTACCGCACCGGCTGGTAAGGTTGTGATTGCCCAATGGCAAGAGTTCCTGTATAATACCGAAACCTTTTGAAACCTGGAGGAAAAGTGATGCAGATCAGCAAGCGTGAATTTCTGAAACGGCTGGGCCTCGGCGGCGCGGCCCTGGCGGGCGGCGGGCTTATGGCCGACAAGTACGTGCCCGCCAAGGGACAACTGCCGCCGGGGGCGATCGGCGACCCCGCGCATTTGGCGTGGGGACGCAACATCTTCCCGCTTGAGCATACGATGACGGACGGACCGAGCTGCTCGCTCGTCGGCGGCAAGGTGCTTCAGCCGGCGCGCGAGATTCCGATCTTCCACACCACGGACGTGGTGGTGGTGGGCGGCGGCGCGGCCGGCTTCGCCGCCGCACTCGCCGCCGCGCGGGCGGGCTCGAAGGTGGCGCTCGTCGAGCGCTACGGGTCGCTGGGCGGCCTTTTCACGAACGGCATGGTGCTGATCATGCTTTCGACGAGCTACCGGGAGGCCCCCGGCCGGTTCCGGCTGGTCACGAAGGGCCTCGTCACCGAGTTCGCGAACCGCGCGCGCGCCCTCGGCAGCTGGGCGTGCACGCGTCCGTTGAGCGAGCACAAGAGCGGGCACTGGCAGCCGACCGTCGACCCGGAATGCGCCAAGTACCTCATGGACCGCATGGTGGAGGAGGAGAAGATCGACATGTTCTTCCACTGCTGGGGCGTGGACACGGTCCAGGACGGCGACAAGGTGCTCGGCGTCGTGTTCGAGTCGAAGCAGGGACGCCAGGCGATCCTCGCCAAGCAGGTGGTGGACTGCACGGGCGACGCGGACGTGCTCTTCCAGGCCGGCGGCGAGTACCGGCAGATCACGCACTGCATCGGGCACGTGGTGCGCCTCGGCAACATGGACCGCATCACGGCCAAGGCGCCGCCGCGCGACGCCGACGGCAAGGTCAAGCGCGGCAAGTGGCCGCTCAAGAGCAACGAGGCCAATCCCGCGACATGGTGGGGCAACACGGGCCCCGGGCCCAAGGGCAACGGGCTGAACATCCGCGACCTGACGGCCGCCGAGATCGGCTTCCGCAAGGAATGGTGGGAACACGTTTCCTCCATGCGGCA
>JAFRNO010000167.1 GCA_017430155.1 Kiritimatiellia bacterium
GCTCTACGGCACGCCCGGCTCCACCGTCTTCGACGCCACCTACTACCAGGACCACAAGCCCGTCCGCGAGCAGCGCGAGGCCATGGGCCACGCCGTGCGCGCCTGCTACCTCTATGCGGGCATGGCCGAGATGCTCGCGCTCACGGGCGACCAGACGCTCCGTCCCGCGCTCGACGCCATCTGGGAGAACGTGGTCGGCCGCAAGATGTACGTCACGGGCGGCGTGGGCGCGCACCACGCCGGCGAGAAGGTCGGCGCCGACTTCGAGCTGCCAAACGAGAAAGGCTACCTGGAGACGTGCGCAACCCTCGCCAACGCGCTTTGGCAGTTCCGCATGTTCCGCCTCGACGGCGACGCGAAGTACATCGACGTCTTTGAGCGCATTCTCCACAACAACTTCGCGGCGGGCGTCTCCATCGGCGGCGATGCTTTCTTCTACGTCAATCCCCTCGCCTCGCGCGGAAACGTCACGCGCTGGCGCTGGCATGGCTGCCCCTGCTGCCCCGCCAACGTGGTGCGCATCATCCCGCAGCTCGGCACCTACGCCTACGCCACCGAGGGCGACACGCTCTACTGGAACCTCTTCATGGCAAGCGACGCCACGCTCCGCCTCAAGGGCGGCGACGTAAAGGTGCGCCAGACGAACAACGGCTACCCGTGGCGCGGGGACGGACTCGCGCTCGAGATCGATCCCGGCGCGCCGCGCGCGTTCGCCGTCAAGGTGCGCATCCCAGGCTGGGCGCGCGGCGCGTGCGTGCCCACGAAACTCTACGAACAGGTCAATCCCGCCTCGCTCGACGAGGTGTCGCTCGCGGTCAACGGCCGGCCCGTCGCGCTCGCGCTCGACAAGGGCTACGCGACGATCTCCCGGACGTGGTCGCGCGGCGACCGCATCGAGCTCTCGCTCAAGATGACGCCGCGCTTCGTCCGCGCCGACGCGCGCGTCGCGGAGGACGTCGGCCGCCTCGCGGTGGAACGCGGCCCCGTCGTCTATTGCGCCGAGGGCGTCGACAACGGCGGCCACGTGCTGAACAAGTACATCATGGAGAGCTGCCATCTAGGCGGCGGGCGCAGTAAACTGCGCCCCTCCCGCGTGGAGGGCCTGGCCGAAACCAACATTACCATCTGCGGCCTTTCGCTCCCCGCCATCCGCCTGCCCGCCACGGCCCGCACGCGCGGCGTGCGCGCCGTCGCCGAAGCGCCAGCAACGCTCACGCTCGTCCCCTACTTCGCGTGGAGCCACCGCGGCGCGGGCGAGATGCAGACGTGGCTGCCGACCTCCGCCGACCGTGCTGAGCCCGCCTTTATCGGCAGGGCGAGCGCCTCCCATTGTTGGAAGTACGACACGCTCAACGCCCTCACCGCCAGCCAGACCCCGTCCGACTCCGCAGGACGGAAATGCCTCCACTTCAGCTTCTGGCCGAAGAAAGGTACGACGGAGTGGGTGCAGTACGAGCTGCCCGCGCCCGAGGAAATCCGCGACATGACGGTCTACTGGCTCGACGACGAGGCGACAAAGGGCGGTTGCCGTCTGCCCCGGAAGGTGACGGTCAAGGTGCGGTCTGCGAAGGACGCGCCGTGGCAGGCCGTCGAGGGCGCGACCGTCGAGATCGCCAAGGATCGGCCTTGCGCCATCCGTCTGCCCAAGGCCGTGACGGCGCAGGCCGTCCGCCTTGAAATCGTCCTCCGTCCAGAAGTCTCCGCCGGACTCCTCGGCTGGTCGCTCGCCGGTGCGCCGCCCGCCGCCGTGCCGCCTGAGAAGATGAAGGAAATCTACGAGACGGTCAAGACGCCGTACAAGCACGGCATGGTGCTGACGCCCGAGAAGGGCGAGATGCTTGACAACCCGAGCGTGTTCCGCCAGAAGGACGCCTGGTACATGATCTTCATCCGCTTCGACGGCAAGGGCTACGAGACGCATCTCGCGAAGTCGGACGACCTTATCCGCTGGCAGCGCCTCGGCTGCATCTTCCAACGCGGCGAGAAGGGGGCCTGGGACGCTTCGCAGGCCGACGGCTGGCCGTCGCTCGCCGACACGCGCTGGGACGGTCCGAACACGCTCAACACCTTCAACGGACGCTACTGGATGATGTACCTCGGCGGCGCGAAGGACGGCTACGAGACGGACCCGCTCTCCACGGGCGTCGCCTGGACGGACGATCCGTCCGCCGTGAAGCAGTGGACGCGTTGCGCGGTCAACCCCGTGCTGCAGTCGTCTGATCCGGCCGCCCGCGCCTTCGAGCGCGCGACGATCTACAAGCACTTCACCGTGGAGGATCCGTCCCGCGCATGCGGCGGGCGGTTCGTCAACTTCTACAACGCCGCCGACAAGGTCTCGCACCGCGAGGCGATCGGCATGGCGGTCTCGGACGACATGCTCCACTGGCGGCGCGTGGGGGACGTGCCCGTGATCGAGAACGGCGATCCGAAGAAACATTCCATTTCGGGCGACCCGATGTTCCGCCGCATCGGCGACCTGTGGGTGATGTTCTACTTCGGCTACCAGTGGAGGCCCGGCGGCGCGTTCGACACGTTCGCCTGCTCCTACGACCTGAAGCACTGGACGAAGTGGGACGGCGAGCCGCTTATCAAGCCCTCTGCCGATTTCGACCGCGCGCATGCGCACAAGCCATGGGTGTTGAAGCACGACGGCGTGGTCTACCACTACTACTGCGCCGTCGGCAGCAAGGGCCGCGGCATCGCCCTCGCCACCTCCGCGCCGTAAAATTGACATGGGCATCCTGCCCCTTGTTCTGTGCGAGGGGATATGATACAATTTTTTCGAGTCTGTGGCGGGGTGGTATCGTGTCGGCTGGGTGGCCGATGTGGAATACTCGCCAAATCGGGAAAAGGAGCGTAACGAGATGATGAGCGTAATGGGACGAGTGCATTTCGTTGCCGCCGCTGTTGCGGCGATGTCCGCCATGGTCGCGCAAGGTGCGACATGGACGAACAAGGTCGTGAACACGCCGGACACGGCGTATGAGTGGGCCGACGTCCGCAACTGGCAGGACAACCACGTCCCGGACGCATACGAGAAGATCGTCATGCCCAGCGCGAAGGTGTACGTGAGCCTCGCGGAGGGGGTGGTTTCCAGCAATTTCACCGGTGCTTCCGCAATCATCCTCGGTTCGAAGCTGCGCATTTCGGGAAACGACTCAAAAGGCCGCTCCAGCTGCAGCGCTACCGCGAACGCGGGCGTCATCTTTGCCGACCTTGAAGTGGGGAGCGACGGAGCAAAGGAGCCGTGGATAAGCAATGTTATCATCGCGGGGCGCATCATCGGTGACGCCATGCATTACATCGTAGCCGGCGGAACGGTGGCCCATCGCCTCGACTGGTACGCCTACTCCTCAAACCCTGTGCGTACGGACGACGTCCAGATCCCCGCGAACAAGATGTTCTTTCCCGGGTCCGGACATCCGACCGTCTGGGCGCCGCAGGGTGCGCAGGCGTGTTCCAGCACGTGGGCGCAGACGGAAAACTCGCCGTTCCTGACACGTGTCGGGAACGCGCATCCCATCGCCGTTGGCACGATCGTGACCGGCAACGGCATCCCCGAAGGGACGTTCGTGCGGCGCAAGTTCTCCGATTCGTCCATCGAGCTGAGCGCCGCGGCGACGAGCACCATCCCCGAAAACGCGCTTTCGTTCGCGGCGTTTACGCCTGACGTGCGCATCCACGTCAACGCGTTCCAGCGCCAGGGCACTGGTTTGACGCGCTTCAAGCTCTACAAGTACCGCGAGGAGGACGGTCTCCGCTTTGAGATGGACGAGATGCGCTGGTACGACAAGCAGATCGACAACCTCGGCCTGAATTCGACCGAGGCCTACCATTCAGGAACGTACGTGTTCCACACTGTCTATTCGCCCGGAGGCCAGTACCCTGCCGTGATCCTGGACAATGTCGACATCGAGCTGGCCGGCACGGCCGACGGCGGCGCAACCGTCTTCAACGAGCGCATTGGCGTGAGCGTTCCGGATGCGGCGTGCACCGTTCGCATGACGGTGACGAACAACATCGAGGGCGCGGTGAACACGTTCACCAACTTCAACGGCACGCTCGTGAAGGAGGGGGCGGGGACACTCACCGTGGCGTTCGGCGAAGCTTCGAACAAAGGGACGTTGCGCGTGGCGGAGGGGACGTTCGTCCTTGCGACCAAGGCATCGGCCGGCGAGGGTGCGATTGCGCTGGGCGGGCTCTCCGTCGCGGCGGGGGCGACGCTCGTGTTGCCTGCGTGCGGCGTGAAGGTGCCGGCAAACGCCTGTTCGATCGAGGCGGGCGCCGTGATCTCGGGCGAGGGGCGCCTTGTGGTGACGGGGGGAGCCGCCGACAACTACGTGCACGATCCCGGCGAGGGCGAGGTGGCCGGGCATCCGATGTTCTGGCTCGATGCCTCGAAGACGAACACCATGACGCTCGCCTACGAGGGCGACGACATCTACCTCACGCGCTGGAATGACTGCCGCGAGGGCGAGCCGATGTTCTGCACGAACATGATCCGCCGTCCGCGCCTCGTGTGGGGCGACGCGATGACGAACCGCTACGTGAAGCTCACGCGCATAACCAATACATGCCTTCACACCAACACCGAAGCGCTCGTCTGGAGTGTTCCCGTGGGCGGCATCAAGGCCGTGTTTCTCGTGCAGGACCCGACGGACGGCGGCGGCGAGATCCTCGGCCGCACGATGCGCCTACCACATGACAAATACTACGGTTCGCAGGGCGGGCCGTATTACCGCGACTGGGGGGGCGAAGGATGGAATAGAGCCCTGATCAGTCCTAATTTTGCCACTCCATGCATCAAGAATGGGCGATTCTTCATCAACGGACAGGAGGTGGTGGGCTACGAGAAGGGCTATCTCGGCAAATACATGCAGCTCGTCGAAAACCATATGAACACGAACTATGCCGCGAACGCGAACCACAAGGAGCTGTGGCTTGATGCGATCGGCGTGAACTACCTCGACGGCCATAGCTACGGGACCGGTTGCAACGGCGCGATGCGCATCGCGGAGTGCATCATCTACACGAACACGCTCACGCACGCCGAGCGCGTGAAAACGGCGCAGTACCTCTCGCGCAAGTGGCTTGGCAAGGACATCGAGTATTCGGACACGGACGGCGCTCTCGCGTGTCCCGTGTTCGCGCCAAACGGCAGCGCGATGGATGTGGTAGCGGAGGAGACGGCTGCGTTCGGGACCGTCGAGGGCGGAGGCGGTCTCGTGAAGACAGGCGCGGGACGTCTTGTGGTGGACAGCCTGGCGGCTGGGGCGGTGTCCGTGGAAGGCGGCGAACTCTTGGTGAAGTCGTTCTCCGTCTCCAACACGGCCGTGGCAGCGGGCGCCTGGCTGCATGTGGACGCCGCCGACGCGAGTACGCTTACGACATATTCCCAGAACGGCACGAACTTCGTCTCTGCCTGGAACAGCCTCACGGCGAACGGACAGAAGGTCGTCCGCTATTCAAGCGTGGCGGACAAAGACGCGTTCATCCGCCCCAATGCCACCAACGGTCTTCCGATGGTCGATCTTGGTCCGGCGCTGAAGGGCAATCCCTCGAAGGCGAATTCGTGCGTTCTCCAGATCCAGAAGGCCGATGGGACCACATACAGCCACTCGAACGACTATGATTTATATCTCAGCTCACCATATCTGAGAACCATGTTCATCATGCATTCGTCATCGGGCGGAGGCGGTGCGCTTCTTGGCGCATACAGCCAAGGCTATCCGTTCTACTCCTTCCCGCACGACTACACGCGGGCGGATTCGGCGGTGTTGAGTATACCGAAAGCCGATACTGATGCCGGGTATTCAGGTGTTATCAAGGCGCTTTCAAACACCTACGTGAACGCCACGCATGTCTGTCATTGGACCGGGGGGACTGAATTCAATCCTTTCACGCAGCCTATCACA
>JAFRNO010000168.1 GCA_017430155.1 Kiritimatiellia bacterium
CGAGGCGTTCCTCGTCTCGCGCAAGACCGCGCCTGCCGAGCTGCGCGAGAGCGCGGCGGCCGCGGCGACGACGGCCGAGGGCGCGTGGGACGTGACGGTGATTGGTGCGGGACCGGCGGGACTCGCCGCGGCCGTCGCCGCCCGTGAGGCGGGCGCGGAGAAGGTGCTTGTCCTCGAGCGCGACGACGCGCCCGGCGGCATCCTCCAGCAGTGCATCCACAACGGGTTCGGTCTCCACCGCTTCAAGGAGGAGCTGACGGGACCCGAGTACGCGCAGCGCTACATCGACCAGGCGCGCGCGCTCAAGATCCCGATCCGCTGCGGCACGATGGTGATGGAGATCGCCCCCGGAAAGCTTCACACGATCACGACGATGAGCCGCCGCTACGGCATGCAGGAGGTGAAGACGAAGTCGGTGGTGCTCGCGATGGGCTGCCGGGAGCGTCCGCGCGGCGCGCTCATGACGCCGGGGACGCGTCCTGCGGGCGTGTACACCGCCGGCACGGTGCAGCGTCTCGTCAACATGGACGGCATCATGCCGGGCAAGCGCGTGGTGATCCTCGGCTCCGGCGACATCGGCCTCATCATGGCGCGCCGCCTCACGTTCCAGGGCGCGAAGGTGCTCGCCTGCATCGAGATCATGAAGAAGAGCTCGGGCCTCATGCGTAACGTGGTGCAGTGCCTGCAGGACTACGACATCCCGCTCCTCCTCTCGCACACGGTCACGGACGTGGAGGGCCGCGAGCACGTGACGGGCGTGAAGGTGAGCCAGGTGGACGACAACCTGAAGCCCATCCCCGGCACCGAGATGCATTTCGACTGCGACACGCTGCTCCTCTCGTGCGGGCTCATTCCCGAGAACGAGCTCACGAAGGCGGCGGGCGTGGAGATGGACCCCGCGACGCGCGGTCCGAAGGTGGACGCGGCGATGGCCACGAGCGTGCCCGGCATCTTCGCCGGCGGAAACGTCGTGCGCGTGTACGACCTCGTCGACTGGGTGAGCCGCGATTCTGAAATTGCCGGAAGGAGTGCTGCGAAGTATGCAAGTGATCTGCATTAACTGCCCGAAGGGCTGTGAAATGACCGTGGAGCGCGGCGCGGACGGCTCCGTCAACGTGACGGGGCACACGTGTCCGCGCGGCAAGGAGTACGGCATCGCCGAGATGACGAACCCCACGCGCATGGTGACGGGACTCGTCCGCGTGGCCGGCACGCGGCGTCCGTTGCCCGTCAAGACGCGCACCGCGATCCCGAAGGGCAAGATCGCCGAGGTGACGAACCTCCTCGCGAACACGACCGTGCTGCCGCCGAAGAAGATCGGCGACCTCGTGATCGAGAACGCCTGCGGCACGGGCGTGGACGTGGTCGCCACCGCGATGTGCGCCGTCTGACGCCGTGATCGCCGACTACGGATACGACGGCGGCCCCGTCGCGGTTCCGGGCGCGGTCCCCGCGCGCGTCGTCGCCGCGTACGGAGACTACTACCGCGTCGTGTGCGACGAAGGCGAGTGCATCGCCCGCAAGAAGGCGGGTGCGTACCACAACCGTCCCGACGCCATCCCGCCCACGACGGGCGACTTCGTGGCGCTCAAGTGGAATCCGCACGGAGAAGGGCGAATCCTCGCGACGCTGCCGAGGAAGTCCCGTTTCGACCGGCTCGATCCGTCGTCGAAGCGCCGCCAGGCGCAGACCATCGCCGTCAACTTCGACACGCTCTTCTTCCTGATGAGCCTCAACAAGAACTTCTCCGTGCGCCGCCTCGAGCGTTTCCTTGCCGCCGGTAGTACTTCTGGCGCGCCCGTGGTGGTGCTGCTGACGAAGCGCGATCTCGTGGGTGAGCAGGAACTCGCGGATTACCTTGCGCAGGCGCGGGCGCACGCGGGTGGCGCGGGAGTGCTGGCGATTTCGTCACTGACGGGCGCGGGACTCGACCAGCTCGCGCCCTACGTACAGCCGCGCCGCACGCTCGCCTTCATCGGCTCGTCCGGCGTGGGGAAGTCCTCGCTTGTGAATGCACTTGCGGGCGAGGAGCTCATGCCGACGCTGGAAATCCGTGAATGGGATTCAAAGGGGCGTCACACCACGACCGAGCGCGAGCTCGTGCGTCTCTCTTCGGGTGCGCTCGTGATCGACACGCCCGGCATGCGCGAACTCGGCCTTTGGGAGGCGGACGAGGGCATCGCCGACGCCTTTGCCGACGTGGAGGCGCTGATCGGGCATTGCCGGTTCTCCGACTGCCAGCATGTGACGGAACCCGGCTGCGCCATCAAGGCGGCGCTTGCCGACGGCACGCTCGACCCTACGCGCTGGGAAGCTTACCTTCGTCTGAAGGTCGAACTGGCCGGCGGCGAAATCGCCCGCGCCATCTCCTCGCACCGCTACCGCAAGTAGGGAAGGGAGGGTCTGACCCCATTGGTGGTACGCCAAGAAAGCTTGGCAGAACTTATTAGTTGAAAGGAGCTAATCTCATAGATATGTCGTGATATGAGTAGGAGGGCGGGCCGTGCGAAGGGTGACCGACGTGCGGGAGTCTCGTCCGA
>JAFRNO010000024.1 GCA_017430155.1 Kiritimatiellia bacterium
ACGGCCACGAGGTCGAACGCCGCCGGATCGGGGGCGTTTGCCACGTCGAAGAGCTCGGCACCCTCGCCGAGCCCCGTACAGAACGCCTCGGCAACTTTTTTCGTGTTGCCGGTCAGCGTAGAATATACTACAGCAGCTTTCATGTCATTTATTCCTTTCTCATGTGCCTAAAGTGCCTCAGAAAGTTAGCGAAGTATAACATAATCCCCACGCACAGTCAATAGCCGAGGCTAACTTTCGTGGAAATTGTTTTATGGAAGCTGTCTCACACAATTCTGACAATGATGTGAGATAATATGAACTGCCATGGACAAAATAGTTCTCATCGAAGACGATCCGGGAATACGTACGGTGATACGTCTCGCGCTCAAGGGCGCGGGGTTCACTTCTATATGCGAAGCGGAGAATGGCACGGACGGCCTTGCCCTCGTCCAGAGGGAAAAGCCAGTCCTTGTGATCCTCGACTTGATGCTGCCGGGGATGGATGGCCTGGCCGTCTGCAGCGCAATCCGTCGGAATCCGTCAGTGTCCGGAACGCCAATTGTCATGTTGACGGCCCGTACCGCAGAGGAAGACGTTGTGCGCGGGCTGGAGCTTGGCGCGGACGACTATATCACAAAGCCGTTTTCAAACGCGATTCTCGTAGCCCGCGTCAAGGCCGCGCTTCGCCGTACTGCACCGCCGACGGGACCGGTCCGCACGCTCGGATCGCTTGTTCTTGACGAAACCACGCGGACAGCATCCGTAGACGGTGTCATGTTGTCGTTGACGCGCAGCGAATTCGATCTGCTCGACATTCTGTCCGCGCATCCCGGCCGTGTCTATACGCGACAGCAGATCATCGCACGCATCCAGCGCGAGGAGAAGGATGTCACGGACCGCACCGTGGACACGCTGATGGTCGGGCTCCGCCGCAAGCTGGGAGAGTGGGCGGGGCATGTCGAGACAATCCGTGGAATCGGCTATCGGATCACGCCATGAAACGTACTTTGTCATTCTTCTTCCCACCGGCGCTTGCCTTTGCCGGCGTCATCGTCTGCTGCGCCATCTTATGGAACCAGACCGCACGGTTCAAGCGGAGCGTCGAGAAGATCGCTGAAGACGTGCGCGTCTCGCTCATCGACCTGAACGGGAAGGTGGTTTACGACTCCGCCGGGAACGACCTGCCCAACCACGCAGACCGCGCGGAGTTCGAGGCTGTCTGCGCAGACGGTCTGCCCCGCAGCGTCATCCGCGAGTCGGAGACCCTTCACATTTCGATGTTCTATTTCGCACGGCGCATCGGCGACTACGTGCTGCGCATCGCCGTTCCATACCAGGCGGTGACCGACGCCAAGGCGGACGCGGTTCGAGGGCTCATCGCCGCCGTCGGGACGGGCGCCTTGATTGTCGCCGTGCTGTTCTTCCTCACGCGGCGCTATGAACGCCGTCTTTCGCGGCTCTCCGCCGAACGCGACCTTCAGGACAAGATGATGATGGAGATGCGCAAGCTCGAGCGCTTCCGCACCAACTTCATATCAAATGTCACGCACGAGATCAGGACCCCGGTAACCGGCATTCTCGGAGCGGCGGAAATGCTTGCCGACGATGCGGCGCGACTTGACGACGCGGACCGCGCCGAACTTCAGAATGTCATCAAGAACCATTCTTCACGACTCGTCGCGCTGGTCGATGACATCCTCGCGCTGGCCGGGCTCGAAAAGGCCGAGGCGGAACATGACGCTGCATTCGCCCCATGTGATGTCGCTGACATCACGCTGACTGCGGTCAACCTCGCCCGCCCGGCGGCCAAGAAGGCGGGCGTTACCCTCTCATTCGTCCGCAAAATGCAGGACGCGGAGACGCTTGCCCGTCCTTGCGACGCGCGGCTGGTTGAATCCGCCGTCGCCAACCTCATCCAAAACGCTGTACGTTACAGCGGCTCGAAGGAGGTTGAGATCAGCGTTGAACGGGCAGCGGACGGCAAAGCGGCAATCAGCGTCATCGACCACGGCATCGGAATCCCCGAAGACTGCCAGCCGCGTCTTTTCGAGCGGTTCTACCGGATCGACAAAGACCGCAGCAGGGCGCTTGGTGGCACGGGACTTGGACTCGCCATTGTCAAACACATCGCGCAGTTGCACGGCGGGCAGGCTGCGGTTTCGTCCAAACCTGGCGAAGGCGCGACGTTCACGCTTGTCATTTAGAGGCTAGGCAAAGGAAAGACCATGAATCAGGTGTTTTCAATTTTGATAATCGTCGGCGGCGGGTTGGGCACATTCCTGCTGGGCATGAAGCATCTCTCGGAGGGCTTGCAGGCCGTCAGCGGATCGGGCCTCAGGCGGTTCATGTCCCTCGCGACCTCGCACCGTCTGGCGGGCGTCGGCACGGGCGTGATCACCACCGTGATCGTCCAGTCGTCCTCGATCATCACGGTCATGGTGGTTGGATTCGTCTCGTCCGGCCTCATGAACCTGTCGCAGGCGATCAATGTCATCATCGGTTCGAACATCGGAACCACGGCCACGGCATGGCTGATCGCCTTTGTGCCGGAAGTGAAGATGCTCGGGCTGTGCGTTGTTCTCGTCGGTGCGGCATTCTACTTCTTCCAGCGCAACGAGCGGCTGCACAATCTCGGCCTCGCCTTAATGGGGCTCGGGTGCATCTTCATGGGCCTTTACTGGATGAAAGAGGGAATGGAACCGGTCCGATCCATGCCGGTGGTGGTCGACGCCTTCAGGTCCCTTGACGCGACGACGGCGTGGGGACTTGCAAAATGCGTTCTTGTCTCGCTCGCCTTTACCGCAGTGGTTCAGTCCTCCGCGGCGACGACCGCGATTGCCATGACGCTCGCC
>JAFRNO010000169.1 GCA_017430155.1 Kiritimatiellia bacterium
GACGGTGGAGAACCCCTCCGACGTGGCGTGGGAGGGACGGAGCATCTCCGTGCCCCTTGCCTCCCTTCCGTTCGCCGGCGCGCGCGTGGAGGAGCTGCGCCTCGTCGACGCACGCGGCGTGCAGCTGGAGTACGGCGTGTGGAACGGACGGTCCACATTCATCACCGAGGGCTCGGTGCCGGCCGACGGCGTGTTCGTGATCCCCGTCGTCTGCCCCGCGCGCGGCACCGCCGACTTCCACGTCTACTACGACAACCCGTCGGCATGGGGCCTCGCGGACTTCTGGAAGGAGCGTCCCGTGCAGCTGCTCAACGGAAGTTTCGAGACGGGCGGGATGGATTGCCCCGAAGGCTGGCAGAAGATTTCGCCCGACGCGCAGCACCGTCTTTTTGTCGACACGGACGCCTACGCGGGCGCGCGCTGCATCAAGGCCGTGGCGGACGCCGGCGCGCAGCCCTCGTGGTTCAACTATTCGCAGAGCGGTCTCCCCGTGCGTCCCGGTGAGCGCCTCACGCTCCGCGTGATGGTGCGCGCGCAGGACGTGAAGGGGCAGGCGGGCTGGTACGTCCACGCCGGCCACGAAAAGAAGAGCGACGTGCTCAACCGCGTGTTCAGCGCCGGGAACGGCACCTTTGGCTGGAAGAAGCTGGAGATGAAGGTGACGATTCCGACCAACTGCACGACGATGACGGTGGGCAGCGTGCTGCGCGGCACGGGCACGGCGTGGTACGACGCCTTTGAGATCGAGCGCGAGACGCCCCTGCCGGAGCCGAAGGTGTCGGTGGCCGCTGCGGAACGCCTGGACGCGCGCGAGATCGGCGCGGACGCGCCGTGGCTCGCCGCGAAACCGGGCGAGGGCGCGTGGCAGTACCGCGTGCCCGTGCGCGCGGCGAACTTCACGGACGAGGCGCAGCCCCAGACGCTGAGCGCGTGCGCGCTCTCCGAGGCGCTGCGCGCGACGCGGTCGGCGGAGTTCGCGCTCACGTTCAACGGACGCGAACTGCGCACCTGCCAGCTCGGCAACCAGCTGCTCTTCAGCTGCGAGCTGCCGGCGCGGAGCATCTCCACGTTCTATCTCTACGTGCGGAGCGGACGCGGCGGCGCGGAGGAGAAGCCCGAGGAGCTGAAGAGCGCGCTCGGCAGCGCAATCCCCTCCGACCAGATTCTCGTGAAGCGTCCGCGCCTCGGCGACGCCAAGACGTTCGAGGCGTTGCTGAACGGCCCGGCGAACCTCGTGCGGAACCCGAGCTGGGAAACGGGCAGGGCAGGATGGAGCACCGGTCCGGGCAAGCCCGACGGCATCTCGTACGAGGTGGTGACGACGGGCGGACGCTTCGGGAATGCGTTCGCGAAGGTCGAGATCCCGCGCACGGTGCGTCCGAACTGGAACGGCTGGCGTCAGCAGGTGAAGGTGAAGCCCGGCCACATGTACCTCTACGGCGCGTTCATCAGCGGCGACGACCTGCAGACCTCCGCGACCGTGCACATGCACCAGCGCACGGCGCGCGGGGCGCTCGCGCAGGGCGGGATGATGAGCGCGGGACGCGGCGTGAACGGCACGGCGCCGTGGACGCCCGTGTTCGGCACCGCGCGCGCGTCCACGGACGCGGCGACCTTAGACCTGCAGCTGACGATGAACGGCACGGGCACGGTGGCGTACGACGGCGTGCTGGTGGCCGAATTCGCGGCGGCGCGCACGGGCGACCCCGAGTTCCCCGCGTCGGAGGCGGGCGCGCCCGCGCTGCGCGTCGTCCAGGTCGACCCCGTGGTGAAGGTGTTCCGCGAAACGCCCGTGAGTTCTGTGCGCGGCGATAATATCGCGGGTTCTGTGCGCGGCGATAACATCGCCGCGTTCGGCATCTCCCTCGCGCGCAACGAAACGGAGCCGCTTCAGCTCGCCGTGCGCACGTCGCGCGCCGCGGCGGATCTCACGGCGCAGGTGGAGCTGCCCGCGCCGCTGAAGGTCGAGGTGGGGCGCGTGCGCCACGTGCCCGTGGACCATCCGACATCGTACTACAGCTGCACGACGCCCGCGTGGGAACTGCGCTATCCGCGGAACGGCGGTTCCTCGGATGGCTGGTGCGGCTGGTGGCCGGATCCGATCGACCCGGTGGTGGGCGGTCCCGCCCCGGCGAACGAAACGCAGGTCTTCTGGATCAACGTGACGGCGGGCGCCGACGTGCCGCCCGGCATGTACCAGGGGAAAGTCGTGTGGAAGGTGGACGGCAAGGCGGTGCGCACCGATGCCTTCTCGGTGAAGGTGTGGAACTTCACGCTGGATGCGCCGCCGTACTTCCCTGCGATTTACGACCTGCGCGTCGGTTGGCAGTGGAAAGGGCTCGGCGCGACATCGGCCGAGCGGCGCGAGAAGCTGTGGGCGTTCCTCGCCGAGAAGAAGTGCTGCCCGGACCGTCTGGGCGCCGAGGTGAAGTTCAAGAAGGGCGCGGACGGCAAGGTTACGGCCGACTTCACGGAGTACGATGCCGTCGCTTCGCGCTACTTCGACCACTACCGCTTCCCCGTCTCCTACATGCCCGGATGCTTCTACTGCTTCGGCTGGGCGATGCCGCCGAGGCCGTTCCTCGGCGAGAACCCCTACGAGGGCGAATGGCCGTACGAAGGGGCGGACTGGACGAAGCTGCGTCCGGCCTACAAGAACCTCTATCAGCAGGCGCTGCGTCTCTACTGGAACCACGTCAAGGAGAAGGGGTGGGCGGACAAGCTCGTCCTCTACATCTCCGACGAGCCGCACTTCAGCCGCTCGAACGTGGTCCAGCAGATGAAGGCATGCTGCGCGATGATCCACGAAGTCGATCCGAAGATACCGGTCTACTCCAGCACGTGGCGGCACTGCCCCGAGTGGAACGACTCGCTCGACGTGTGGGGCATCGGCCACTACGGCTGCTTCCCCGTGGACGAGATGAAGGCGCGTGTGAAGGCGGGGAGCCGCTTCTGGTGGACGACGGACGGGCAAATGTGCACGGACACGCCGTACGGCGCGGTGGAGCGTCTGTTGCCGCACTACGCGCGTGCGTATGGCGCGGACGCCTAC
>JAFRNO010000170.1 GCA_017430155.1 Kiritimatiellia bacterium
GTCCTCGTCGGGCAGGAACGCGGTCTGCGTCTTGGCGAAGAAGGAGACGGTGAGCAGGATGGTGAGGACGAGCAGCACGCCCGCGAGGAAGATGCGGCTCGCGAGCCACTTCGCCGCCGTCACGAAGAATCCCTTGAAGCGATCCACGCACCAGTTGAACCAGGCGAGGGGGCCGTGCTTGAACGGACGCGCCTCGCGCAGGATGAGCGAGCACAGCGCCGGCGCGAGCGTGAGCGCGCACAGCGTGGAGAAGCACACCGCCGCCGAGAGCGTCACGGAGAACTGTTGGTAGATGCGGCCCGTGATGCCGCTCATGAACCCGACGGGTACGAAGATGCCGAGCAGCACGAGCGTCGTCGCGATGACGGCGCTCGTCACGTCGCTCATCGCCTGGATCGTCGCCTCCTTCGCGTTGAGGCCGCGCGTCTCGATGAGGAACTGCACGCGCTCGACCACGACGATGCAGTCATCCACCACCACGCCGATCGCGAGCACCAGGCCGAACAGGGTGAGGATGTTGATCGTGTAGCCGAGAATCGCCATCAGGATGAACGTAGAGCAGAGCGAGACGGGGATCGTGAGGCACGGGATGAGCGTCGCGCGCCAGTCCTGCAGGAAGAGGTAGCACACGAGCACCACGAGGCCGAACGTGATGCCGAGCGTCACCACGATCTCCTTCACGCACATGCGCACGTAGTCCGTGGCGTCGTACGGCGTGATCCACTCGAGGTCGTCGGGGAAC
The DNA here is from genome assembly GCA_017430155.1 of Kiritimatiellia bacterium. Lineage (GTDB taxonomy): Bacteria > Verrucomicrobiota > Kiritimatiellia > RFP12 > UBA1067 > RUG572. Next base: position 743 of record JAFRNO010000170.1, read on the forward strand.
GACTGGGCGAGGCGGTCCATCTCCTTCTGGATCATGTCCATCGTGGCGATCGCGTTCGCGCCCGGCTTCTGCTGGAGCGCGATGGAGACGGCGTTGCCGCCGTTGAACTGGCCGGTGAACATGTAGTTCTCCTCGCCCACCTCCGTGCGCGCGATGTCCTTGAGTTTCACGAGGCCGCCGTTCGCGTCGCGCCGGATGACGATCTCGTTGAACTCCTTCGGCGTCATGAGGCGCCCCTTCGCCGTGAGCGTGTACACCTTCGCGCCGTGCGCGGGGATGGGCGAGGCGCCCACGGAGCCGACGCTCGCCTGGACGTTCTGCTTCGTGACGGCGGCGATTACCTCCTCGGAGTTGAGCCCCTGCGCGGCCATGCGGTCGGGGTCCATCCACACGCGCATGGAGAGCTTCGGGCCGTACACCGTGGCCTCGCCCACGCCGGGAATGCGGAGCAGCACCGGCTGGATGTTGCCGTAGATGTAGTCGGAGATCTGCAGGCGAGACATCGTGCCCCGCGGCGACCGGAGGCAGATCACGCCGAGCATGTCCTCGGCCTGCGCGCGGATGCGGCCGCCGAGCTGCTTCACCTCGGTGGGGAGCTTGGCCTCGGCCTGCGCCACGCGGTTCTGCACCTTCACCATGTCCATGTCGCGGTCCGACTCCACCTCGAACGAGACGTTCAGCGAATACGTGCCCGTGTCGGAGCAGGAGCCGACCATGTAGAGCATGTCGTCCACGCCGTTCACCTCGTCCTCGATCGGCATGGCGACCGTGTTGAGGATCTCCTTCGCGTTCGCGCCGGGGTAGTTGTACGTCACGGAGATGGACGGCGGCGTGAGGCGCGGGTACTGCGAGACGGGCAGCCACGTGATGGCCATCACGCCGGCGAGCGTGAGCACGATCGCAATGACCATCGCGAAGCGCGGACGCTCCACGAAGACGCGCGAGAACGTCCTGATCTTGTCGATCGACTCTCTGATTCCTAGTTTCATCTGCTATTCCTCTCTAACTGCAGTTGGTTCGTCCCCGCTTGCCGCAAAAGGCACCGTCGCGGCCGTGGCGAGGAGCGCGCCGTCCGAACGGCGGCGGATGGCGTGGAGCCGTTTCCCCCCGCCCGAGCAAAACTCCGACGCAAGGGATTCGCCGGCCTGCGCCGCCTGGCGGAACACGATGTCAAGTTCCGCCGGCGAGGAAGACGCGGGAGGGACGCGCCCCTGCGCGTCCGCCTCCAGCATCCATTCCACGTAATGCACGTTGTTCACGTGGTCGTTGAAGTCGAGGTCGCCGTGGCGGGTCAGGATCTCGGCGCTTCCCTCCGCCGACGGCAGATGCGCGAACTTGCCGCCGATGTCGGGCAGCTCGAAATCGGGCGTGCCGGGCGGCACGAGGTCTCCGAACGTCTCCGGCAGCTTCACGATCTTCTGCGACCGCAGGTCCACGTAAAGCCACTCGGAGCTCGCGCGGAAAAGCTCGGCCCCGCCGTCGTCAAGTCCCAGGAAGCAGCGCTTGGCGATGAGTCGCCCCTTGGTGCCGCTCGGCCACGTGCGCACCGTGACCGTCGTTCCCCACGGCACGTAGCGTCGCGCGCGCACGCGCAGGCGCGCGAGCATCCACGTACGTCCCTCTTCCTGAAGCGCGCGGATTCCCCACCCCAGGCGCGCCGCGTTGATCCCCGCCGCCTCCTGCATGTAGTTGCAGAGCGACGGCAGCGTCACGAGGCCCGCGATGCCGGCCTCGTACGACCGCACCGTGAACGCCACGTCGGAAGCGTTGGGAATGGGCACGTTCAAACTACTGCTCCTTCACCGGCGGCTGGTAGTTGGGGTCGATGTCGTCGTTCGAGGTGGGCTCGACCACCTTCACCTTCATGCCGGTGCCGAGCTTGGCGGTGCCGGAGATGACGACCTTCTCGCCCGGCGAAAGCCCCTTCACGACCGGACACCACCCCTCGCTCATCTCGCGGACGTCCACGACGCGCTGCTCGACGGTGCCGTCATCCTTCAGCACCCACACGCCCTGGCTGCCGCCCGTGAGGTCGAAGAGCGCCTGCTGCGGGATGCACGGCATCTTCGGCGGCTCCTTGCGGTCGGTGAGGAGCGTCACGTAGCTGTTCGGGATCAGCAGGCGGTCGGGGTTGGGGAAGGACAGGCGCATGATGATCGTGGCCGTGTCCTTGCTCATCTCGTTGTCGTCGAAGTCCCACGTGCCCTGTTCGCCGTATTCGCTGCCGTCCGGGAGGATGAGCCGCATGCGGTAGTCGGGTGCCTTGCCCTTCTTCAGCGCTGCGCGCCAGCCGATGTAGGCGCGGTCCGTGAGCGGGAAGGTGACGCGGATCGGGTCGACCTGCACGATGCGCGCGAGCGCGCCCTTGCTCGGCGCCACGTAGTCGCCCACGTGCGCGCTCGTCTTGCCGATCTGCCCGCTGATCGGCGCGATCACCTTCGCCTTCTTGAGGTCGTAGTCGGCCACGACGAGGTTCGCCTTGGCCTGGAGCAC
>JAFRNO010000171.1 GCA_017430155.1 Kiritimatiellia bacterium
CCGGATCACGGTGACGCCGAAGAAGGGCTGGGCGCTCGTGGAGACGCAGTTCCCGCGCTTCGCGATGAACGAATGCCTCGGCACCACGCCCACGGACGACGCAATCGTGATGGGCACGGGCCACGGCGGCCTCGTGCGCTACCCGATGAACCCGAACCGCGAATACTGGCGCAGCCGCCACGTGGGGCATTCGCCCGGCAACCTCGTGGCGCAGTTTGGCTGCTTCTACGACGACGGCGGTGGTCTCTACACGATGGCGGAGGACGCCGACGGCAACGAGAAGGAGCTCCTGATGGACCGCTGGTGGCGGAAGGACCGTCCGGACGGCACCTTCTGGGGCGGCGACTTCCTCTTCCGCTGGAGCCGGTTCGAGTATTCCGAGACGGCGGACGCGCAGCCCTACGACATCCTCCTGCGCAGCTTCGCGAATCCCGACGGCGAGGAGACGACCTGGTACGACGCGGCCGACCTCTACAAGGCGTGGGCGAAGAAGCGATTCTGGTGCAAGAAGACGTTCCTTGAGAAGACCGACTTCCTGCCGCCGTGGACGCGCGAGGCGCCCGTCGTGATGCGCTTCAACCGCGACTGGTTCGACCAGCCGGCGTTCATGAAGAACTGGCTGGTGAACTACTGGAAGAAGCAATTCCCCGACGCGCCGCTGGTGGCGATCCTCGAAGGCTGGGAACATCACGGCGACTGGATCACTACGGAATACTTCCCGATCTATCCGAGCGAGGAGAAGTTCGCGGAGATGATGGGTTGGGTGAAGGCGGTAGGCGGCCATTTCTGGCCGTGGCCGGGCGGGCACCACTGGAACGTGCAGGTGGGGAAGAAAGACGACGGCACGTTCAAGCTCGACTTCTCGAAGGATTTCTGGGAACGTGCTGCGGCGCACGCCGTGCTGGATCCCGACGGCAAGGTGCGGCTCGACAACCTCGGCTGGCTGGGCGGCGGCAACTCGGCGACGATGTGCCCCGGCGACCCGTGGAGCGTTGATTGGTGGAACCGGGACATCGCCTGCGAGCTCGTGAAGCGCGGCGCGGACCTTGTGCAGGCCGACCAGGATGTGGGAGCGCGCGTGCGCACCTGCTGGTCCACGAAGCACGGACACAAGCCCGGTCCCGGCCGCTGGCTCATGCACGCCCAGCGCCACCAGTTCGAGACGATGCTCGCGGAAATGCGGAAGATCAACCCCGGCGCGATGTTCTCCTTCGAGGAGATGCACGAGTACTTCAACGACATCTACGCCTTCGCCGACTACCGCAACTGCCGCTGGCCAGGTCCCGAGTGGGCGAGCGTGTGGAACTACCTCTACCACGAGTACGTGCCGCCGTTCCAGAGCGGTTCCGAGCAGTATTCGCGCTGGTTCTGGATGGCCTTCTGCGCGGCGGACGGACAGATGCCGCGTCTGCCCACGACCACTGACTACTACGAGAAGGATCCGGGCAGCCTCTTCCCGAACGGCGGATTCGAGGAGCTTTTCCTGGGCGGACAGGGCGCGCGCTTCTGGGAGAAGCCGGAATCGCACGAGATCGTGACCGGGGACGCGCCCGAAGGACGGCAGGCGCTCCGCGTGGCGACGGATGGCGCGCGGAAGCAGGTGGCGCGCAGCATCGCCATTGACACGTTCTGGAAGGAGGGGACCACCTACCGCGTCTCGGCCTGGCTGAAAGGCGAAAAAGACAATCGGAGCAACGGGCTGACCGTCAGCGCTATCACGCCCCTCCACGGGAAGTACAAGTCGTTCGGCGGCTGCTCGCTGAAAGTGCCGCCCGCGCGCGAGGGATGGAAGCGGGTTTCACGCGAGTTCACGATCGGCAAGGGCGCGCAGAGTCTGCGCTTCATGCTGGATGCCTACGGCGGGACGTCGTTCCTCGCTGACGGCATCACGTTTGAGGAGAAGCTCCCGGCTGGAACCTTCCGTCAGGTGCCCCGCACCGCTCCCGGCAGCCAAAAGGAGATGCTCGCATTCGTCGAGCGCTGGATCCGGCTCTACCGCGGCGAGGGCCGCAAGTGGCTCGCGCACGGGCGGCAGCTCCATCCGCCGAAGATCGACTGCGAATCGGTCGCCTACCACGAGAACTTCCGCGGCACGGAGATCGACAACGTGAAGCCGACGGTCTTCGGCACGGCGTGGGAGGCGGCGGACGGCACGCGCGCGCTCATGTTCGTGAACGCGACGCCCTACGAGCAGAAGATCGCCTACCGCTGGAAGGGCGTCTGGACGCGCACGACGATGAAGCCGCGCGAACTGCGTTTGGTTCAGCCCTGATCGGACACGTGGGGATCGCGGTCCGGTGTGCGGCTGAGCATGTCGCGCACCCAGCCGACCGAGCGGTAGTGGTCCGAGAGGTAGGCGTGCGTGAGAACCTCCAGGTCGGCGCCGCCGTAGTCATACTGCGCGAGCCCGGCGAAGTCGCGGCGGATGTTCTGCTGGTCGAAGACCAGGTCGCTTGAGAAGTAGGGGAACAGGTCGCCGACGAACTTCGAGAACATCGTCTCCTCGGCGGATTTGCACGCGCGGTCCATGCCGATCGTGAAGCCGTCGATCCGGAACACGCGGCATACGGCGTGCAGGATCTGGTCGGCGGAGACGGGATGGTCGCCCGTCACGTGGTAGGTCACGCCCGCGGTGCCCCGCTGGAAGAGGTCCGCGATGGCTGCCTGGACGTAGTCGATTGGGACGAAGTAGATGTGGTCGGAGGCCGCCGTGCGGCAGTTCATGTCCATGTCGACCCATCCGTCGGGCGATACGCCTTTCCGCCGCGCGGCGCGTTCCTTGAGCTTCTGGAGGAATTCGAGGATCCGGTAGAAGGCGAGCGGCTTGCGGATGCGCCCGTCGCTCTTCCGCCCGACGATGATCCCCGGGCGGTAGATCGTGAAGGGGATGCCGGATTCCCGGACGAGAATCTCGGCCTTGCACTTGCTCTCCTCGTAGGGATTGTTGAAGGCGGGCGGATGCTGTTCCTGCTCGTAGATCACGCCCGCCTGCTTGCCGGCGACGTAGGCGGTGGCGACGTAGTGGAACTCGCTCACGCCGAGACGCCGGGCGAGCTCGACCATGCGCCGGGTGCCCTCGTAGTTCACCGTGAAGACGCGTCCCGTCGGATCCTTGCCGAGATTCACGTCGGCCGCGCAGTGCAGCACCTTCTGCACGCCCTTCAAGAGGGGATTCGCGGCGAGCTGCTCGACGTCGATCGAGGTGACGTCGCCCTCGACCGCGGTGACGCGGCCCTGCACCTCGTCGTAGATTTCCGGGCACCCCTCGAACGCGCATTCGTCGCGGATGACGGCTTGCGCCCTCTGCTCGGCCGAGAGCCCGCCCGAGCCGCGCACAAGGCACACGAAGGAACAATCGCGTCGCGCCCGTGCGAGGGCGACGACGACGGAACTCCCCACCAGTCCGGTGAGGCCAGTCAGCAAAATGCGCTCGGGAGCGCGGGTCGAGTCTGTCATGTAATCTTCTTTTCTGCTCGGGGCCGGTTTAGGCATCGAATGCTTTTCGGAGACGACAGTGGAAAGTATAGCAGATATCCGCGCGCGTTGCCATGAGAATAATCGGTTGTCGTCGTGGCGCTTAGCTTCCCAGGGCGGCGGCAAGCTGGTCGATGCCCGCGAAATTGACCGAGAGGAACTCCTTTTCGTCGAAGTCCCCGGCCCAGGGCGCCATGAGAAAGCCCTTGAGGTGCTCCGGCGAAAGGTTCGCGCGGCAGAACTTCACGAGGTTCCCCATGCACGCGTCGTTCTTGACGCCGGCCTTGCGGCGGTCGGACGAACACCAGTTGGATGCGCACGGAACCTGGTCGAATCCGGCCTTGTCGAGTTTCAGGTAGAGTTCCACGAGCGGACGGCTCTTCGCGTTCGGCTTCATCGACGCGAGGTCGAAGCCCTCGAGCCATTCGTCGTAGTACCAGTTGTTGTGAATGACGCTCTTCGGGCATTTCGTGACGAAGTCGTCGTGCTTCCAGCCGTAGTCGCTCCACATCCACGGACGCATCCCCGCGTCCTCGACGGTCTTCACGAACCAGAGGAAGTCGTGCCACCACACTTCGTCCGTGCGGATGCACTGGAATCCCTTCTGGTGCGAGATCCGCTCCTCGTCGTAGCCGATGTGCAGGAAGCGCGGATGGTCGAACATCTCCGCCGCGTCGCGGATGAGGTCGCGGCAGGCGGCGTAATAGGGCTTCGTCGTCACCATGCGTCCGTATTCCTTGAGCCACGCGTCGTGCGCCGTGGAGAAGTTGAGCTTCGGAATCGGCTCGAGGCCGAGCTTCTTCAGCCGGCGCACCTCCGTGCGGACCCAGTCGGGGGAGCGGGATCCCTTGACCGCCAGTTCGGGGTGGCTCGGGTAGACCGGGAACTCGCCGAGGTCGATCACCACGAGGTTCATCTTGCGCAGCAGCAGGTGGTCCACGAGCTTCTGCCACAGCGCGTCGTCGAACTTGAGGTGGTCGTTGCAGAGGCGTCCGTTCGTGATCTTCGTCACGCCCTCCGGCAGCGACTCGCCCCACATGTTGTGGCCCCAGTGCAGCAGGACGCCGCGGATGTCCTCGGGCTTCTTCGCGAAGGCGGGCGCGGCCGCAAACGCCGCGGCGCCGCCGATGAATGATCGTCTTGTCATTGTTTCGGCCTCGCTTCGAGAATCCCGCCCTCGAGACGGACGATCTTCGTGCCGAACTCGGCGGAGAGGTCGGAAAGCACCTTCTCGATGTCGGCGGAGGCCTGTGCGTCCGCGGGGCGCGGCAGTCCGTTGACGGACCAGTCGTGCCCGAAGTGGAGTTCGATCGGGAGCATGGTCACGCGGACGACCTTTCCGCCCGAGACCTCGATCTTCGGGATCACCGAGAGGAAGTTGGCGCGGTCGGTGTGGAGTCCGACCTTGCCGTTCTTCGAGCGCGCGTTGAACGCGGTCTTGGCGTCAGAATCTACCGGCACTCCGTACTGCTCGCAAAAGTCCGGAGGCGCAATCGGCACGACATTGTTCTGGAACACGAAATCGCCGAGCGAATAGAATATCGGTTTCCCGTTGTGGAACTCGATTCCCTTGAGCTGGTGCGTTCCGCCGCCAAATACGGCATCCGCTCCTGCGTCCACCGCCGCACGGCAAAATTCCTCGAAATACGGGGCTGGCTCACCGACGTCCTTGTAGCGCATCGTGTGCGAATGCGGCAGCACGACCACCACGTCGGCGTTCTGCTTCGCGGCGCGGATTGCGTCCGTGATTCGCTTCAGGTCGTTGGTGTTGCATGACGACGTGCGTCCGGCCTTTTCGGCGACCTTGAACGCCAGCTTGCCCATCTGGAACGTGCCGGGCGCATCGGGCGGCGTAAAACCGGTGCGGATGTCAAGTTCTCGATTGCCGTTTATGCCGGTCTCCGACGCGATCTCCCTCACGTACTTCATCTGCCTTTCCGTCACGAGATACGTCTCTTTCCAGCGGAGGCCGTTCAGGCCGGGGCGCCCGGGAGAGCGGGACGTCTTCCAGCCGGCCATCGCGTCAGGGTGGAACGCCGCCGACACCGAGAGGAATGCGACCCTGCCATTCGGCGTGTCCACGAACGCCGCTCTGGTCGCGTCTTGGAGGTTCTCGCCGATTCCGGCGAACGGCATCCCGTTCTCGCGCAACGCTCGCATCGTCATGAAGAGCGCATCCAGGCCGAAGTCGAGCGAGTGGTTGTTTGCGCATCCGCAGCCGTTGAAGCCGAAAGCGAGGAAGTCGGGCAGCACGGATGGATTCATCGAGCTCCATGTGCCGCCGCTCCAAGCTGCGGGACGGCACGTGCCGTCGTTGACGACCGTCTCGAAGTTCACGAGACGCGCGTCGCCGGAGGCGATCCACGCCTTCATCTGGGGCGCAACGGAATAGTCGGACGGGAACCGCTGCACCATGAACGCATCGCCTGCGGAGACGATGGTCAGCTTACGCCCCTCGCCAAGAGCGGGCCGCATCACGGCGCACAGGGCGCCGCACAGCGAAATCAACAATAAGGTTTTGAGTCTCATGTTCCTTTCCTTCTTTCGCAGTGAACCGAAATCTGGTATTCACGGGCAAACATTATACCACATGTCGCTCGAAAGGTCTTGGGGCTTGTTTTCGGGCGGGGGGCATGGTAAAATACACGCTCCATTTCGCAACTGAAAGGTAGAAAATGAATCAGGAAGCCTGGAAAAAGGTCGAGGACGCCGTCGCGGCCTCGAAGACGACGACGATCAAGCAGCTGTTCGCGGCCGATCCGGACCGCGCGGCCAAGTACACGCTGAGCGCGGCGGGCTGGACGCTCGACTACTCGAAGAACCGCATCGACGCCGACGTGATGAAGGCGCTCTTCGGGCTCGCGAAGGCCGCGAACCTGAAGGACGAGATCGAGAAGATGTTCACGGGCGCGAAGATCAACCGCACCGAGAACCGCGCCGTCCTCCACACCGCGCTTCGCAACTGCGACCCCGCCGCGCAGGTGTTCGTGGACGGCAAGGACGTGATGCCCGACGTGCGCGCCGTGCTCGCGAAGATGGGCGCGTTCGCCGACGCCGTGCGCTCCGGCGCGCACCGCGGCTTCACCGGCAAGCGCATCAAGTACGTCGTCAACATCGGCATCGGCGGCAGCGACCTCGGCCCCGTGATGGCCACGCTCGCCCTCGCCCCGTACTCCAAGCGCTCGATCAGGAACTACTTCGTGTCGAACGTCGACTCCACGCACCTCGCCGAGACGCTCCGCGAGATCAAGGCGGACCAGACGCTCTTCATCGTCGCCTCCAAGACGTTCACCACGCAGGAGACGATGACGAACGCCATGAGCGCGCGCGACTGGCTCGTGAAGGAGCTCGGCGGCAGCGGCTCCGCCGTGGCCAAGCACTTCGTGGCCCTCTCCACGAACGAGGCGGAGGTCGTGAAGTTCGGCATCGACCCCGCCAACATGTTCGCGTTCTGGGACTGGGTGGGCGGACGCTACTCGCTTCCGAGCGCCATCGGCCTCTCGCTCATGATCTCCATCGGCCCGAAGAACTTCGGCAAGATGCTCAAGGGCTACTGGAAGATGGACAAGCACTTCCGCACGGCCCGCCTCGAGAAGAACATGCCCGTGGTGCTCGCGCTCCTCGGCATCCTCTACGCGAACGCATACGGCGCCGAGAGCTACGCCGTGCTGCCCTACGACCAGTACCTCAGCCGCTTCCCGGCCTACCTCCAGCAGATGGACATGGAGTCGAACGGCAAGTCCGTGACGAAGGACGGCAAGCCCGTCGCCTACACGACCGGCCCGATCGAGTGGGGCGAGCCCGGCACGAACGGCCAGCACAGCTTCTACCAGCTCATCCACCAGGGCACGCACCTCATCCCCGCCGACTTCATCGGCTTCTGCAAGACGCACAACGACATCGGCGACCACCACGACAAGCTCATGGCGAACCTCTTCGCCCAGACCGAGGCGCTCGCGTTCGGCAAGACGGCCGAGCAGTGCCGTGCGGACGGCGACCCCGAGGAGCTCGTGCCGTTCAAGACGTTCGAGGGGAACCGTCCCACGAACACCCTGCTCGCGGACGACCTCACGCCCGAGACGCTCGGCGCGCTCGTGGCGCTCTACGAGCACAAGATCTTCACGCAGGGCGTGATCTGGAACATCTACTCGTTCGACCAGTGGGGCGTGCAGCTCGGCAAGGTGCTCGCGAAGAACGTCCTGAAGGACCTCGTCGCCGAGAAGCCCGACCTGAAGCACGACTCCTCCACGAACGCCCTCATCGCCCACTACCGGAAAGTGCTCGGCCGCGCTTAGTCGTGACCACACGCGGCCGCCGCCCTACTGGGACAACGGGCGTCTCGCCCGTTGAGAATACTGGAAACGGGCGTCTCGCCCGTTGCGGGGTAGGGCGCGGCCTCCGGACGCGCCGCACGCAGGAGCGGCCGCGCTTGTCGCGGCCGTATGGAGAGCCGCCATCTTGGCGGCGACTTTTGTATGCAGACGCAGACTTGCGAACCACGATACATTTCATATACATTTCTGATACAATCATTTGACAGTTTGCCGGGTTTCGCTGGGTGGGGGAATATGGTAAGATGTTCGCGTCAGGACATGGAGTGTACAATGTCGTGAAAACAGAAACGCTTACTCAGATAAACTCTGATGAAAACCAGATTGTCGTGTACCAGCCGGACGAGACAATCCGGCTGGATGTTCGTCTTGAAAACGAGACGGTGTGGCTGACTCAGGCTCAGTTGTGCGAGTTGTTCGGCGTCGTGAAGTCAAATGTCTCTTATCACCTCAAGAATATTTTCGGGACCAATGAGCTTGACTATGGAGCAACTGTTCAAAAAATTCGAACAGTTCGTTTGGAAGCCGGCCGTAATGTGTCTCGTGATATTGAATACTTCAATCTAGATGTGATAATATCGCTTGGATATCGTATCAATTCTAAGTTGGGCATACAGTTTCGTCAATGGGCGACGCGGGTGTTGAAGAACTACCTTCTCCAAGGCTACGCAGTGAATACTCAACTTTCTCAACTTGAGGACAGGGTTGACCGGCGGTTGGCGAAGCATGAAGAC
>JAFRNO010000172.1 GCA_017430155.1 Kiritimatiellia bacterium
CCGTCCCTCCCACGCCGTGTCAGAGGTGTTCTCCACCGACACGCGCACGCGCGCACGCCAGAACCCGCCGCGCCCGAGCCACAGGTCGTCCCGCCAGGGCTGGGCCGCCGTCGCCGTCCATGCGCACGCCGCAAGCGCGCACGCCGCAAAAACACTTCTTCTCGTCATTTTACGTTACCTCCTTAGACCTTCTTCCACGTGTTGCCGTCGCGGGCGGAGGCAACCATCGCCTCCACGAACCGCATGCCGCGCACGCCGGACTTCTCGTTGGGGAAATCCAGTTCCAGCGCCGTTGGACGGCGACGCGCCTGCCGCGCGCGGATCGTGTCGCAGAAATTGCGGTAGGTGTTCGCGACCGCCTCGTGCAGGCCTTCGGGATGGGCGGCGGGCAGATGCGTGCCGCGCGCGGCCGCGGCGGAGGCCGCCGCCACGTAGGCGGCCCCGCGGCGCCAGGTCTCCGCCGGCGCGAAGGGGCTCGTGATCGTCAGCGTCTCGGGGGCGTCCTCCCGCCAGGCAAGCGCCTTCTTCTCACCGTACACGCGGATGCGCAGGCCGTTGTCCTCGCCCGTCGCGATCTTCGAGGCGAGCAGCACGCCGCGCGCGCCCTTCTCCAGACGCAGAAGCGCCACGCCGTCGTCGTCGAGCGGGCCGTGGGTGAAGCGCGCGAGGTCACTCAGCACCGCACGGATCTTCAAGCCCGTCACGTACTCCAGGAGGTTCGCGGCGTGCACGCCGATGTCGGACATGCAGCCGGAGATGCCGTGCACGCGCGGATCGCGCTGCCATTGCTGGCGCGGGGTGAGCGGCTTCGTCCAGTCGATGCGGCGGAAGGAGCCCTGCGGGTACTGCACCACGACCTTCGCCACGGGACCGAGGTCACCGCGGGCAACGAGGTCACGCGCGAGCTTCACTGTCGGATAGCCCACATACGGGTGCATGAGGCCGAACACGCGCCGCGTGCGCGCCACGCACGCAGCCAGTTCCTCGGCCTCGGCGGCGTTGCGCGTCATTGGCTTCTCGCACATCACGTGGAAGCCAGCCCCCAGACACGCCTTCGCGATTTCGAAATGCGAACCCGGCGGCGTGCAGATGCTCACGAAATCCGCGCGCTTGTCCACAGGAAGAGCCGTCTCGCCTGCAAGCATCTCCTGCCAGGATCCGTACGCGCGCGCGGGGTCGAGCCCCAGCTGCGCGCCCTGCTCGCGGCTGCGGACGGGATCCGAGCTGAACGCGCCCGCCACGAACTCTACATCGCCGTTGAACCGCGCGGCCGCGCGGTGAACCTTGCCGATGAAGGCGCCGACGCCGCCACCGACCATCGCCATCTTGAGTTTTTCCATGGCGGACATTATAACAAAAAAAACGCCTTTCGGCGTTTTAAAGTGGCGGGCTCAGGGAGAATCGAACTCCCCTCTTCGGATCGACAGTCCGAGGTCCTAACCGATGAACGATGAGCCCATAGAGGTGAAAACGGATGTAGTATATCAAAACACCCATACCCGCGCAAGGGGGTATTTTCACTTTTCGTCTTGCTGTGAGGCCTTTGGCTTCGGCGGCTCGTAATTGTCGACCATTGACTTAAGAATCGAGAGATAATAATCGGCGTCATGCGTGCGGCCCGCGCTTTTCGCGGCAAGGTAGAGGGGTTCGTAGCGCGCCACGACGGCCTCCGACCTGCGCCTTCTCCCTTCGGTCAGCGCCTGGTCGCGTTTCTCGCCCAAAGCCTTGATCTTCACGTCTTGGGGATTGGGCGGCGGGGGCGCCTTCTCCTTCTCCCTTGCCCGCATCTTTTCCATCTCCTCCGCGAGTGCGGTGTCTTCCTCGACAGGGGCTTGGCCAGTAGCTTCCTCGGCGGCGGGAAGCGCATTCACGGCGGCGAGGGCTTCGGGCGAGAGCAGACCGGCCTCCCAGGCCTCCATCGCCTTCAGCAGCTTCTCGGCGCGCTGCACTTCCTTGCGCTCGGCATCGCTCACGCCACCGAGCTTGTACATGAGCAGGCGCTCGTCGCGCCGTGCGGCGGCAAGCTTCTGGGCGGCCTGGAGGTCGTTTTCGCTCTTGGCCTTCTCGGCTTCGGCCTTTTTCTGCTCCGCCAGCTTGCGCGCGGCGTCGGCCTCGGACTGCGCGCGGGCCTCCACCGTGATCTTGAGCGTCATTTCGTCCTTCTCGCGCTGTGCGGCGAGCTCCTTCGCCTTCGCCTCGGCGGCGGCCTTCTCGGCTTCCAGACGCTTTTTCTCGGCTTCGGCGGCCACGGCGGCCTTCTCGGCGCGCACGGTCTCCTCTTGGGCGAGCTTGCGCTTCTCCTCGATGTTCTCCTTCTCCTGCTTCTGCGCGGCGGCGTTCTCCTCGGCGGCCTTGCGGTCGTTCTCGCTCTTCTCGCGCGCGGCTTCGGCCGCCTTCGCCTCGTTCTGCGTCGTCTTCTCCTTTGCCGCGGCCTCGTCTGCGGCGGCACGCGCCCCCGCGTTGGCCTCGAGGAGCCGGTCCAGCTCGACTTCCACTTTCCTGCGCTGCTCCGTTAGCTTCTGGCGCAGGCTGTTCTGGGAATACATGTGCAGGGCATAGCCGATTCCCGCCAAAACGGCAATCAGCACGACGAAAACGATTCTCTGGTTCTTGCCTCTCATCTCATCCTCCTTAACTGTTCATTATTCACTATAACCTATTATCTATTCCCTTCTTACGGGTCTTCCTGCCAACGGAGATAGCGCACCTTCCCGTCGTTGACGAGCGCGATCGCGACGATCTTGTGTACGATGCCGAACGACTTGCCGACGATCGTGATCTCGAAGAACTTGTCAGGCTGGAAAGTCAGGTACGTCGACGCCTCGTTCTGGATGTCCAGGCCGTCATCGTGCAAGCGCGTTTGAAGGCTGTTGAAGTCCTTGTAGGCGCCCGTGTCGTCATCGTCGTCGTCCTTGGAGGTGATCAGGACGTTCTCCCCCGGCTCCGACGCTTCGCGCAACTTGATGATCTCGTTGGCGATGGCCATGGCCTCTTCGATGTCCCCGGGGCGCGGGTCGTCGGGATTGCCTTGGTAAATGCCGGGGATGACGGCGAGGATCAGCGGATCCTTCACGGCGTTGACGTTGATCTTGCCGCTCCCGTACAGGGAGAAGAACTTGCTGATGCCGTTGGTGACGACAATCCAGTCCTTTTCGTCCTCTGTCGGGTTCAGCACGCCGCCGTTCAGGATGGCGTCGGCGTTGATGGGCTTCTCCTGGTACTCGTTGAAGCCCTTGATGGCCTTCAGCTCCTCGATGTCCGCGATCTCGCCGTCGCGGGACCTGGGCTTGTAGTTCTTGTTCTTCTCCACGTCGCGGCCGTCGACGAAATCCTTGTAGGCCTCGGCGTAGAAGTCGCTCTCCGCGCCGTCGTCGCCGGTTTTCGTCCCGTCCGTGTCGCGCCAGTCGCACCAGCCGTTGACGATGCCGTCCCAGTAGTCTTCGGGGATTCCGCTCACCGCGAGGATGCGCATCCACAGTTCGCCGAAGTTCGCGTCGCCGCCCGCGAAGAGGTTGTTGAGGTTGAACTTCGACTCGATCGGGCGGATGGTCACGGTGACGGTGCCGCCGTCGGGGTTGAGCGCGTCCACGGGGACGGCGCCCGTCGTCACCTCCTTGCCGCCCTGGGCCTTGAGCATCAACTTTTCCGCATACCACCGGTCGTCTTCGAGCTGTTTCTCGTAGTCGCTTTCGTCCGCCGCCTCCGGCACGTTCTGATAGTCCGTGAGGATGACCTCGGCGATCGCAAGCCCCGCGTCCGTCAGATGGTCCACCGCCACGCGTTCGCGGAGGTAGATGTTGATGCGCGTCTGGAGATGCGCGTCCACCGCATAGCTCGCGATGAGGATCGACAGCACCGCCAGCAGCCAGATCACGCCCACGAGCGCGCTGCCCTTTCGTGATGACCTGCCCATCACATCGGACCTCCTCCGCCACCGGGCATTCCGCCACCGGGCATTCCACCGCCGCCAGGACCTCCGCCGCCGCCGGCGCCCCCTCTTCCACCTGCACCTCCACCGGCTCCGCCCTTGCCGCCGCTGTTGCCCTTGCCGCCCTTGCCGCCGCTCGTCTTCTTGCCGCTTCCGCCGCCCTCGCTTGCGGTCGAGTCGGTCTTCAGCGGGTTCTGGGAGATGTCCCACAGGGGAAGTTCCAGCACGCGCACGATGGGATAGGGGTCCTTGTCTTCGTCAACCGGCTTCATCCAGAACGTCAGCTGCACGCGCCGGGGGATGCAGTTCGACGTGTCCCACGTGTCCTGCCAGTTCGCCATGCCGCTCTTGAAGGGTTCGTCCTTGTCCAGCACGCGGCAGTTAAAGCCCTGCACCTGGGAACCGAGCAGGAACCAGTCCCAGTTCGTCTCGTCGTCCTCCTCGAAGTCCTCCGGACGGAACTTGTCCTCCCCGATCACCTGGGCGATCAGGCCGGCGGGATGCTCCTCGTCGGCTTCTTTTTCGGACCGGACGAACATCGTCACCCGGTGCGGCGACCGCGCGAAGCGGGAGTTCCGTCCGACGATGGACGGACCGAGCTTCGTCCAGCTGATGACGTCGGACAGGTCGGGTTCGTTGCGCTCGTTCTGGTCCAGCAGCATGAAGCCGTCCTTGTTGGACGTCTCGCCGCCCGTCGGGAAGTAGGCACTACGGAGGGCGTAGGCGACCTGCGCGGTGACATAGTCCACGCGCTGCATATTGTCGGCCATCTCCGTCGCAAGCGTCCAGCTACGCACGACGGTGTGGTACACCATCGTGCTGATGATCGCCATGATCGCGAGGAGCATGATGGCGAGCATCAGCTCCAGCATGGTAAAGCCGCGTCTCACCGCTGTTTCCTCCAGAGGGTCAGCACCTCCAGCTTGGGACGCTCCTCCTCGCGCAGGCGCCTGCTCCCCCAGCGGACCTTCGTCCGGAGGGTGTAGAGATAGCCGGCGCGCTTGAGCTCGTCGTCGTCGATCTCGTCGACGGTGCGCTCGAACGTATACGCGGAGAGTTCGTCGCGGCGGTCCTTCGGCAGGTCGGAGATGGGGATGTCCAGGTCTTCAAGCAGCTCTTCGGCCGACGTCTCCTTGATGTTCAGCTGCTCGTCGTCCAGCGGGTCCTCGGTGACGAGGTCGGGGGACGGGATGGGATAGACCGTCTCGCCGAGCGCCAGCACGTACTGTGCCGTCTCGTGGTCCTGCGAGGCCTGCATGACCTTCTGGCAGTTCGCGAAGCTCGTCAGGAGCACGACGAGCCCGAGGGAGAGGATGATCGTGGCGATCATCACCTCGAGGAGCGTGAATCCGCGTCTGTACGTCCGCGCGCTCATCGCCGCCTCGCGTTCTCCTCCTCGTCGCCGATCGTGACCTTGCCCGAGCGCGACACGTTCACCGTCATCAGCTCCTCGCCCTCCTCGTTCTCCGCCGTCGCCATGAAGATCTTCACGCGGTAGGGGGCGCAGTTCCCGTTCGTCTCGTAGATGACGCGGCCTTCGTCCTCGGGCCGGACCTCGGGCTTCTTCGCGTCGTCCGAAGCGCCGAGGTCGATCTCGCCGGACGTGTTCGACCAGGCCGCGCCGGCCGGACGGCGCTTCGCGAGCAGGGCGTCGGCCTCGCCGCGGAGCTGGGTGGCCGTCTGCACGTCCAGCGCCCGGCCTTCCTCGTCCACCATCTCGACGCGGAACAGGATGCCCTCGTAGGTCCGCGTCTTGTCCTCCTTCGCCAGCTCCTCCAGGTCCAGGACCTGCTCCGTGTACAGGTAGCTTTTTTTCTTCTTGTCCTCGCCGCCTTCGCCGCCGTCTTCGGGCGTCTCGGCGTTCGGCGCCTCCACCTCGACCACGAGCGGCTCGATCTCCACGCCGTTCACCTCCTGGTAGATGGGCAGGGCCGGCTGCCCGACCTCGCTCGTGTCGACGCCTTCGCCGCTCAGCTGGACGGCGATCGAATTTCCGGAGAAGGTGATCACGG
>JAFRNO010000173.1 GCA_017430155.1 Kiritimatiellia bacterium
CCCTCGGTTCGCTGCCCGCCGCTACCACCGCACCCTCGCCCTACGACCCCGCGGTCTGCGGCTGGACGCTCACGGTCGCCAAGCTCGTCGGCAGCGCGTTCGTGATCGCCCCCGTCGAGGAGGTGTTCTTCCGCTCGTTCCTCTACCGCTGGCTGCAGAACCGCGACTTCCGCGCGGTGCCCCTCGCACGCTTCGACCTCTCGGCGTTCCTCTGGACGGTCTTCCTCTTCACGCTCGAGCACGACCGCCCGCTCGCCGCCGCCCTCGCGGGCGCGCTCTATGGGTTCGCCGCCATCCGCTTCGGACTCGCCGGCGCCATCACCGCGCACGTCACCACGAACCTGCTCCTCGCCCTCCACGTGATCTTCAGCCGCTCGTGGGCGTTCTGGTAACGCCGATTACGGCGGATACGGACTTCGAGGGGACCATGAGAAGCGAATCGGTGAGCGACACGCCGATCTTGCGGGGCGTGTCGAGAATCGCGAGGATCTCGCGCTGGGCTTCAAGCGGAAAGTCGCCGTAGCCGGGGGAGTAGCGCGTGACGAGCGTTTCGCCGGACGCGAGTTCGGCGCGGATTTCATTCTCCACGTCGTCCATGTACCGCTCGATCAGCGCCGCGCCCACTGCCTGCACGATGAGCGCGTCCGCGCCCGACGTCACCGACACGCGCCGCTGGAGGGCGTCGAGTCCGGGACCGATCGTGCCGCACGCGAGGTACGCCTCCGCGCAGCCTTCGAGATGCTGGAGCAGCGTGGTGCCGGGCGAGGGAATCTGCGTCACGGGCAGACGCCGCCAGATGCGGGCGGGACGCAGCACGCGCGCGGCTTCGTCGATCAACTCGCCGATGCGCGCGGCGAGCGCGCCGTCGGGAGCTTTTCCGCCCATGCGCAGGTAGCGGGCGACTTCCTGGACCGTAACCGTCACGCCGGCTCGGGATGGTTGATTTTCTCCAGCAGGGCGGACGCCGCCGCGACCTCCGCGGCGGATTTCGACCCAGCCGTGGCCACGGCTTCGCCGAGGCCGTTCACGCTCACGCGGACCGTGACGACGGGTGCGTGCGCCACGCCGCTCATCTGCGTGACCTCGTAGACGGGACGCCGCGGCGGGTGCATCGCCTGCGTCTTCACCTGCAGGTAGCCCTTCGGATTCGCGTCCCACTCGTTGAACGTCGCGCGGAGCGGCAGGTCGAGCGCCGCGAATACGGTGCGGACCGCCTCGAGTCCGCCGTCGAGCCACACCGCCCCCATCAGGGCCTCCAGCGAATCCGCCAGCACCTTCGCGTTCGGCGGCGGCGGCTGTGCGCCCTGGTTGAACTTCAGGTAGTCGCGCAGGCCGAGGCGTTCGGCGGCGGCGGCGAGCGCCGCGCCGGAGACGAGGTGCGTACGGCGCACGGTAAGCAGCCCTTCGTCGTCGTCAGGGAAGGCGGCGAAGACCGCATCGGCGGAAAGGAGGCCGAACACGGCGTCGCCGAGGAATTCCAGTCGCTGGTTGTCTCCGCCTTCGGGATGGTCCATGCGGCAGGCGGGCGTGGTGAGCGCGCGGGAGAGGAGTGCGGCGTCGCGGAACGAATAGCCGATCTTGCGCTCAAGCTCCGTCATTTGATCGCGCTTCCGTTCCAGCCGAGTTTGCGGGAGAGGACCTCGTAGGGGTCGTAGCCGCGCAGCTGGATGAGCGGCACGGAGATGTCCGCGCGGACGATCTCCACCGCGTCGTCAGCGCCGAGCTGCTGCACGCGCGCGCCGTCCGCGAACACGGCCAGCTTCTCGCCGCGCGCACGGAGACGGGCGCGGACGGACAGGCAGGCGGTGTCGGGGATCACGAGGGGGCGCGAGGCGAGGGCGTGCGGGCAGATGGGCGTGACGACAAAGGACTCGCTGTCCGGCATCAGGATGGGCCCGCCCGCGGCGAGCGAATAGGCGGTGGAGCCCGTGGGCGTGGCCACCACGAGGCCGTCGGCCGAGAGGCGCGTCGCCACGCGCCCGTTCACCGAAAGCTCCAGCTGGATGGCGTGCCCCGAGACGCCGCGCGACACGACGACCTCGTTCAGCGCCACGGCGTCGCCCACGCGCAGGGTCGTGCGGCGGGAGACCTCGTAGTCGCCCGACGCGAGCGCGCGCAGGGCGTCGTCGAAATGGGGCGACTCGACGCCCGCGAGGTAGCCGAGGGAGCCGAGGTTGAGTCCGAGCAGGGGGATGCCGGGGAAGCGGTGCACGGCGGAGAGCATCGTGCCGTCTCCGCCCAGCACGACGACAGCTTCGGGATTGTCAGCAGGGCCTGTCACTTCGGACAGGCCCAAGGAGGCGGCCAGCGCCGAGAGGCGCAGGCGCACGGAATCGGAACCGGGCTTGTCCCGGTTCACGTGGAAGACGATCCGCCGCATCACACCCCGCCGCGGCCACGGAGCGTGCCGTGGCGCAGGAAGCCATCGTATTTGCGCACGAGGAGGTGCGACTCCATGACGCGGAGCGTGTCGAGCGCCACGCCCACGATGATGAGCAGGGACGTGCCGCCGAAGAAGCTCGAGATGGCCCACGGGATGTCGAATGCGCCGCTGAGGATCTGCGGCAGGAGGGCGACGACGAGGAGCCCCGTGCCGCCGATGAGGGTGATGCGCGTCATCACGGCGTCGAGGTATTCGGCCGTCTGCATGCCCGGGCGGATGCCCGGCACGTAGGAACCGTCCTTCTTCAGGTTCTCCGAGATGTCCACCGCGTTGAACTGCGTGGCCACCCAGAAGAAGCAGAAGAACATGATCACGATCGCGTAGATGATGAGGTGGGTGGGGGCGCCCATGTCGCTCAACTGGCTGCCGAACGACTGGCACGGATCCCACGGCATCTTCTTGAAGATCCAGCCGAGCACCTGGAGGATCGGCTGCGCGAAGATGATCGGCATCACGCCCGTGTAGTTGACGCGGAGCGGCATGAACGTCTGCTGCATGCCGTAGGTGTTGCCCATGGAGATCGACCGGCGCGTCGCGTGGATGGCGACCTTGCGCACGCCCTGGGTGAGGAGCACGGTGCCCATCACCACGAGGAAGCCGAAGACCAGCAGCATCACGAGCTCAACGGGCGACTTGGTCTGCGTGCCGCCGATGTAGCGCTCGTAGGCCGCGGCGATCGCGTGCGGGAGGCGCGACGTGATGTTGATCATGATGATCAGCGAACCGCCGTTGCCGATGCCGAAGGTGGTGATCTGGTCGGCGATCCACATGACGAACAGCGCGGCCGAGGTCATGCCGATGACGGTCATCAGGCGGAAGCCCAGCGGCGAGCTGCTGACGACGATCTGGACGTTCTCGCCGAACAGGGCCTGCGGGTTCAGCAGGACCGTGGCGATCGTCCACGACTGGACGATGCAGATCACGATCGTCAGGTAGCGCGTGATCTGGGCCAGGCGCTGGCGCCCGCTTTCGCCTTCCTTCTTGAGCTTCTCGAGCGACGGGATCACGCTGGAGAGGAGCTGGATCACGATCTGGGCCGAGATGTACGGCCAGATGGAGAGGAAGCCGATTGCGCATTGCCCGAGCGCGCCGCCCGTGAACACGTCGAACCAGTCGAGCATGCCGCCGCCGGCGTTCTGTCGGATGTTGTCAATCGCGCCCTGGAGAGCATGCCAGTCGACGCCGGGCGTGGGGACCAGCGAGACGAGACGGCACACGGCCACGAGACCGAGCGTGATCAAGATCTTCTTCCGCAGTTCGGGGATCTTGAACGCATTCGAGAAACCTTTGAACATCGACATAGCGCAAACTCCGTATGACTCAGAATCCGTAAGAAGTGGACAGGCACGGGGATCTCGCGACCGCCCGTGCCGGCGTCATCAGGCCTTGGCGGCCACGCTGCCGCCGACGGCTTCGATCTTCGCCTTGGCGGCGGCGCTGCAGGGGACCTTCACGACGAACTTCTTCGTGAGCTCGCCCTGCGCGAGGATCTTGACGATCGGGCGCTTGGCGCTCTTGAACCCCTTGGCGGCGAGCGCCTCCAGGGTGATTTCGTCGCCCGCGTTGAACAGCTTCTCCAGCGTCTCCACGTTGACGGCGAGCGTCTCGGTGCGGAAACGGGCGTTGTTGAAGCCGCGCTTGGGCAGACGGCGCACGAGCGGCATCTGGCCGCCTTCGAAGCCGAGCTTCTGCTTGTGGCCCTTGCGGGCGTTCTGGCCCTTCTGGCCGCGGCAGCAGGTCTTGCCCATGCCCGAGCCGCAGCCGCGGCCCACGCGCTTGGCGCGCTTCCGCGCGCCGGGGGTGTTGGTTAGAGAAGAGAGATCCATGATAATTCCTTATTGAAGGGGTTCGGGGAAACCGGGGTTTCCCCGATGGTTGTTACGCCCGAATCGCCTCGATCTCCGCCGCCGAGCGCAGCTGCGCGAGGGCGTTCATCGTGGCCTTCACCACGTTGAGGCGGTTCTTGGACCCGAGGGACTTGCCCACGGCGTCGCGGATGCCGACGGCCTCGAGGACGGGGC
The DNA here is from genome assembly GCA_017430155.1 of Kiritimatiellia bacterium. Lineage (GTDB taxonomy): Bacteria > Verrucomicrobiota > Kiritimatiellia > RFP12 > UBA1067 > RUG572. The sequence goes on from JAFRNO010000173.1 coordinate 4,465, forward strand.
GCATGCCGCCGCCGACGATGAGGCCCGTGCCGGCGGGTGCCGGCTTGAGGATCACGCGGCCGCCGTCGCAGTCGCCCGCCACGTCGTGCGGGATGGTCACGCACACGACGTTGCCCTGCGCGTCCTTCTCGACGCGGAGGGTCACGGGGCGCATCGCCTTGCGGGCGGCCTCGCCGCCCTTGCGGATCGCGTCGGAAACCTCGTTGGCCTTGCCGAAGCCCACGCCCACCTTGCCCTCGTGGTCGCCCACGACGATGACGGCGGAGAAGGACATGCGGCGGCCGCCCTTGACGGTCTTGGCGCAGCGGTTGACGAACACGACCTTCTCGTCGAGATCGTCGGTCGCGCCGGATTCGCTGCGGCGCTTGTCGCGGTTCATAGCCATTATTCAGCCTCCTTGGCAGGTTTGTCGCTGATCGAGAGGCCGTTCTCGACGGCGCTCGCGACGATGGCCGCCACGCGGCCCGTGAACTTGAAGCCGCCGCGGTCCACGACGACGCGCGTGATGCCCTTCGCCTTTGCGGCCTCCGCCGCGGCGGCGCCGAGCTTCTTGGCGACTTCGAGGTTCGCCTTGGACTCCTTCAGCGAGGAGGCCTGGGCGAGGGTGTTGCCGGCCGCGTCGTCGATGAACTGCACGTACATGTGCTTGTTCGTGACGCAGATCGACATGCGCGGACGCTCCACGGAGCCGATCACGCGCTGGCGGAGGCGCAGGTGGCGCTTCGCGCGCTGGTCTTTACGGTTGAAACTCATTTCGATTTCTCCGATTCAGGCAGCCCTTAGGTTAGGCCACCTTCTTGCCCTGTTTACGGCGGATGTGCTCGCCGAGGTACTTGATGCCCTTGCCCTTGTAGGGTTCGGCCGGATAGAAGCTGCGGATGCGCGCGGCGGACTCGCCCACGACCTCCTTGCTGATCCCGGTGAGCGTGACCTGCAGGCCGTCGTTCTCGACGGTGACCTTGAGGCCCTCCGGGATGTCGAAGATCTTCGGGGAGGCGAAGCCGAGCGACAGCGCGAGCTGCTGGCCCTGGAGGACGGCCTTGAAGCCGGTGCCCTCGATGACGAGCTGCTTGGTGTAGCCCTGGTCCACGCCGACCACGTTGTTGTGGATCAGCGCACGGGCGAGGCCGTGGAAGTTCTTGATCGTGTCGTCCTTGCGTTCGATCACGATCTTGCCCTCTTCGACCTTGGCCGTGATGCCGTCGTGCATGACGTAGGCGAGCTCGCCGAGCTTGCCCTTCACGGTGACCTTCTGGCCGTCCACCTTGGCGGTGACGCCGGCGGGGAGGATCACGGGTTCTTTACCGATACGAGACATTGTTCTGGACTCCTTACCAAACGGTGCAGATGAGCTCGCCGCCCACCTTCTGCTTCTTCGCCTCGAAGCCGCTCATCACGCCCTTCGACGTGGAGAGCACCGCGAGGCCCATGCCGTCGAGGACGGACGGGATCTCGGCGCAGCCCACGAACTTGCGCAGGCCGGGCTTCGACTGGCGCGCAAGCCCGCGGATCGCCGGTTCGGCGCGGTCCGAGTACTTGAGCGTGATGACGAGGCGCTTCGGGAATTCGGAGGTCGTGAACGCGTCCTGGATGTAGCCGGACGCCTTCATCACCTTCGCGATTTCGGACTTGATGTTGGATGCCGGCGTCGAGACCTGCACGAGACGGGCCTTGAGCCCGTTGCGGATCGTGACCAGCATGTCGGAAATGGGATCGATTGTCATTTGTTCAGTTCCTTTCCGAGTTTACCACGAGGCCTTGGTGACGCCGGGGATGAGGCCGTTCACCGCGAGTTCGCGGAAGCAGAGACGGCACACGCCGAACTTCCGCATGAACGCGTGGCGGCGGCCGCAGATGCGGCAGCGGTTGTACGCGCGCACGTTCGCCTTCGTGAGGGGCTTCTTGCCCTCGGCGACGCGCTTGGCGTCCTTGGCCTTCGCCGCGTGCAGACGCGCGGCCTTCTCCATGAGACATTTCTTTGCCATGAATTAGTTCCTCCCCGCAAACGGCATGCCGAGCGCAACGAGCAGCTCCTTGGCGGCCTTGTTGTCCTTCGAAGTGGTCACGAACGTCACGTCCATGCCGCAGTTGGGGCCCGTCGCCTCCACGAGTTCCGGGAAGATCGCGTGCTCCTTGAGGCCGAGCGTGTAGTTGCCGCGGCCGTCGAAGCCGCGGTTCGGCACGCCGCGGAAGTCGCGGATGCGCGGCAGGGCCGCGTTGATGAGACGTTCGGCGAAGTCCCACATGCGGTCGCCGCGGAGGGTGACCTTCGCGCCGATGACCATGCCCTCGCGCAGCTTGAAGTTCGAGATGGACTTCTTCGCCTTGCAGAGGAGCGGCCTCTGGCCCGTGATCGCCGTGAGGTCGTCCACGATGCCCTTCTGCTCGTCCTTCGAGACGATGCCGAAGCCCATGTTGACCACGATCTTCCGGAGACGCGGGACGAGCATCCGGTTCGTCGTGCCGAGTTTCTGCTCGAGCTCGCCGACGATGCGGTTGGTGTATTCTTCTTTCAGCTTAGCCATGGCGAGTTCCTCAGATGATCTTCCCGGAGGCCTTGAGCCGGCGCGCCTTCTTGCCGTCTTTCTCGGCGGCGGCCACGCGCGTGCCCTTCTTCGCGTCGGGATCGTAGGGCATCAGCTTGCAGAGGGCGATCGGGAACTCCCGGTCGATGAGCCCGCCCTGCGTGCGCTCGGTGCGGCGGACGGCCTTCTTGTGGACGTTGATTCCGGACACGATCGCCGTGCCCTTCTTCCTGTCCACGCTCTGGACGACCCCGGTGCGCCCGGCGTCGTTACCGTGAGTCACGATCACGGTGTCGTTCTTGCGAATACGTGCGATACTCATGATGCGCTCCTCTTAGACCACTTCCGGGGCCATGGACAGGATTTTCATGTAGTTCTTCTCGCGCAGCTCGCGCGGGACCGGCCCGAACACGCGGGACCCGATCGGGTTGAGCTTGGAGTCGACCAGCACGCAGGCGTTCTGGTCGAAGTGCACCCGCTGGCCGTCCTCGCGGACGATCGGCGCGCCCGTGCGGATGATCACCGCCGTGGCCACCTGGCCCTTGCGGATCGAACCCGTGGGGCTCGCCTCCTTGATGGCGACGCGGATCACGTCGCCCAGGTGGGCGTACTCCTTGCGCTGCTTGAGGATGCGGAAGCACATGGCGCGCTTGGCGCCCGTGTTGTCCGCGACGACGAGGTTTGTCAGTTCCTGGATCATGTCACTTCGCCTCCGGCGCCACGATGCGCCAACGCTTGGTCGCGCTCAGGGGGCGCGTCTCCATGATCGTCACGACGTCGCCGACCTTCGCGGTGTCGGCCTCGTCGTGCGCGTGGTACTTCTTCGAGCGCACGACCACCTTCCCGTACATGGGATGGCGCTCGCGGTAGGTCACCTGCACGACGACGCTCTTCGCGCCCATCTTCGAGACGACCGTCCCCTTGCGGACCTTCCGTGCGCCGCGCTTTTCTTCATTCGCCATAGTTACTTGGCCTCCTTCTTCGCGGCGAGGACCGTCAGCATGCGCGCGACTTCGCGGCGCAGCAGGCGGATCCGGACCGGCTTCTCAACGTCAACTTTCGACGCGAGCTTGAGCTTCAGGTCGCCGAGTTCCTTGCGGACCTCCGCGATCTTCGCCTCGAGCTCCTCCGCGCCGAGTTCCTTCAGTTCGTTCGTCTTCATCAGATCTTCACTCCTGCACGCGTGATGAACTTCGTGTGGATGCCGATCTTCGTGGCGGCGAGGCGGAGGCACTCGCGCGCCACCTCCTCTGACACGCCGCCGATCTCGAACAGCACCTTGCCGGGGAGCACGACGGCCACCCAGAACTCCGGGTTGCCCTTGCCCCCGCCCATGCGCACCTCGATCGGCTTGCGCGTGACCGGCTTGTCGGGGAACATGCGGATCCAGAGCTTGCCCTTGCGCTTCATCTCGCGGTTGATCGCGACGCGGCAGGCTTCGATCTGCGTGGCCGTCAGGAACCCGCGCGTGGTCGCCTTGAGCCCGAACTCGCCGTACGCGAGCTCGGCGCCCGAGGTGGCCCATCCGCCGCGGTTCCCCTTGGACTGTTTACGGTACTTGACCCTCTTGGGCATCAACGGCATGGCTTACCTCCGCTCCTTGCGCTCGCCGCGCTCGCCGCGGTCGCCGCGCTCGCGGCGGCCCTCCGGACGGCGGGTCGGCTGGAAATCCTCGCGCTTGCAGATCCACACCTTCACGCCGATCTTGCCGGCGGTGGTGTTGGCCTCCGCAAACCCGTAGTCGATGTTCGCCCGCAGCGTGTGCAGCGGGACCTTGCCCTCGCGGCCCCATTCAACGCGCGCGATTTCCGCGCCGTTGATGCGGCCCGAGGCGTGGATCTTGATTCCGTCCACGCCCATGTCGATCGCGAGCTTCTGCGCGCGCTTCATGGCGCGCTTCAGCGCGATGCGGCGCTCGAGCTGCTGGGCAATGGACTCCGCCACGAGCTGCGCGTCCGCGTCCGCGTCGCGCACCTCCTTGATCTCGAGGTAGACCTCCTTCTTGGTCAGCTTCTCGAGGTCCGTGCGGACGTTGTCCACGTCCTGGCCCTTCTTGCCGATGATCACGCCGGGACGGGCGCTGAAGAGGCTCACGCGCACGCGGTTCGCGTAGCGCTCGATGAGCACCTTCGAGAGCGCCGCCTCCGCGAAGCGCTTCTTCACGGCCTCGCGGATCTTCTGGTCCTCGACCAGGAAGTCGGCGAACGCCTTTTTCGGCGCGAACCAGCGACTGCGCCAGGCGCGGTTGACGGGCAGGCGAAACCCGGTGGGATTGACTTTCTGTCCCATATTACTTGCTCTCCTTGCCGTCCGTCAGGACGACCTTGCAGTGGCAGAGGCGGTGCGCGATCGGATGGGCCGAGCCGCGCGCGGTCGGCCAGAAGCGGCGGATGCGCACGGACTCGTCGAACACGCAGAGCTTGACCGTGAGCGTGTCGACGTCGAGCCCGTGGTTGTTCTTCGCGTTCGCCGCCGCGCTCAGCAACGTCTTCTTCAGGATCGTCGCCGCCTTCTTCGGCGAGAACTCCACGACCTTCAGGGCGGCCGCGACCGGCAGGCCCTGGCATTCGCGCGCAAGCGGACGGCCCTTGGCCGCCGACATGCGGGCGTTTCTCGTAAGTGCAATCACTTCCATGACTCAGTCCTTACCTCTTGTCGGCCTTTTCGACGTGGGCGCCGTGCGACTTGAACGTGCGCGTGGGCGCGAACTCGCCGAGGCGGTGTCCGACCATGTTTTCGGTGATCTTGATCGGGAGATGGACCTTGCCGTTGTGGATGGCGAACGTCAATCCCACGAAATCGGGGAGCACCATCGAGCGGCGGCTCCACGTCTTGATCGGCTGCTTCTTGCCGGCGGCCGTCATCTTCTGGACCTTCCGGAGGAGGGATTCCTCCACGTACGGCCCCTTCTTGAGTGAACGCGACATGTGTTACTTTCTCCGCTTGACGATGACTTTGTTCGAGGACTTGCCGGGCTTGCGCGTCTTGCCGCCCTTCGCGAGCTGGCCCCACGGCGAGCACGGGTTCGTGCCGCCGGACGTGCGGCCTTCGCCGCCGCCCATCGGGTGGTCGACCGGGTTCATCGCCACGCCGCGCACCGTCGGGCGGATGCCCAGGTAGCGCTTGCGGCCGGCCTTGCCGAGCTTGATGGAGCCCCAGTCCTTGTTGCCCACGGCGCCGATCGTGGCCTTGCAGCGCACGCTGAAGAGGCGCACCTCGCCCGAGGCGAGCTTGAGCGTCACCGTGTCCTTGTCGCGCGCCATGACCTGCGCCTCGGTTCCGGCCGAGCGCGCGAGCTTGGCGCCCTGGCCGGGCACGAGCTCCACCGCGTGCACGAAGAGGCCGAGCGGGATCTGGCCGAGCGGGAGGCAGTTGCCCACCGTCGCCTCGGCCTTCGGGCCGCTCATCACCTTCATGCCCACCTTGAGGCCCTCCGGCGCGAGGATGTACGTCTTCACGCCGTCGGCGTACTCGAGGAGCGCGAGGTTCGCGCTGCGGTTCGGATCGTACGCGATCGCCTTGACCTCCGCCTCGACTCCGTCCTTCTCGCGGCGGAAGTCGACGATGCGGATGCGCCGCTTGGCGCCGCCGCCGCGGTGGCGCGTGGTGATGCGGCCCTGGTTGTTGCGGCCCGCGGTCTTGCGCTTGGCCCGCGTCAGGCTCTTCACCGGCTTCTTCTCGGTGATCTCCTCGAACGTGGAGGCCACGCGGAAGCGCATGCCCTGGGAACGGGCTTTAAACGTCTTGAGTGCCATATTCCGGTTCCTCTCCCTTACACGATTTCAATGCGCTCGCCGGGCTTGACCTCGACGATCGCGCGCTTCCAGGTGGATTCCGTGAGCTGGCGGCGCGTGCCGCGCACCGTGCGGAGACCGCCCTTCATGTTCACCGTGCGCACCGCGAGGACGTGCACGCCGAACCGGGCCTCCACCGCCTGGCGGATCTGGGGCTTCGTCGCCTCCCGGTCCACCTCCAGGAAATACTGGTTGAGCGCGCTCAGGCGCGAGCTCTTCTCCGAGAGGATCAGTCGCTTGATGATGTCACGGGCCATTACTTCTCCTCCTTGTTGCCGGCGACGCGGGCCATGAGGGCATCGTAGCCGGCCTTGTCGCACACGATCTTCCTGAAGAGGAGCACCGCGTACGGGTTGATCTCGTTGGCGGTCGCGGAGTCGACGCGCGGCAGGTTGCGCACCATGCGGTCGATCGTCTCGTTGATGTCCGCCGTCACGACGAGCGCGCTGCGGTCGACGCCGATCTTCTTGAGGAACGCCGCCATCAGCTTCGTCTTCGGCGCCTCGAAGGCGAACTCGCTCACCACGAGCACGTCGCCCGCCTGGATCTTCTCCGACACGGCGCGCGCGAACGCGAGCTTCATCACCTTCTTGTTCACCTTCACGCCGAAGTCGCGGGGCTTCGGACCGTGCGCCACGCCGCCGCCGCGCCACACCGGGCTCTGGCGGAAGCCGGCGCGGGCGTTGCCCGTGCCCTTCTGCTTCCAGGGCTTCTTGTTCGAGCCGGCGACTTCGCCCTTGCCCTTCGTGGAGGCCGTGCCCGCGCGCATCGCGTTGCGGATGGCCACCACCGCGTCCTTGAGCGCCTGCGCGCCCTTGTCCAGGACGAGCGCGGCGTCGTCGACCGCGATGTCGGCGCCGGCCTCGCCGGCGGACGTGTACTGCTTAATCGTGCTCATGTCTTACTTCGCCCCTTTCTTCGCCTTGAACGCGAGGGCCGCGTTCTTGAGGGACTTGCGGACGATCACCGTGCCGTTGCGGGCGCCGGGAATGGAGCCCTTCACGAGGATCGCGTTGTCTTCGGGACGGATCTGCACCACCTCGAGGTTCGCCGCCGTGCGGTTCACGTCGCCCATGTGGCCCGGCATCTTCTTGCCCTTCTCGATCCAGCCCGGGAGGTCGCGCGCCGCGAGGCCGCCCGTGCGGCGCTTCGAATGGCCGCCGTGCGTCATGTTGCCGCCCGCGAAGCCGTAGCGGCGGAGGACGCCCGCGAACCCGCGGCCCTTCGTCACGCCCGTCACGTCAACAAACTTGACGCCGTCGAAGTTGGCTACCGTGAGCACGTCGCCCACCTTCACCTCTTCGCCGGCGTCTGGCGCGAACTCCTTGAGGATGCGCACCTTCTTGTCCTTCAGGCCGCCCGTCTTCTCCTGATGGCCCGCGACGGCCTTCGTGAGACGGTGCGCCTTCTGCTCGCCAAAACCGAGCTGGGCGGCCACGTAGCCGTCCTTTTCAAGCGTCTTCACCTGGACGACAGGGCAGGGGCCGACCTCGATCACGGTCACGCACACGCGCTTCCCGTCGTCGGTGAACACCTGGGTCATCCCGATCTTCTTGCAATGTCCGCGCACCACACGGGCGATATCCACCCACATGGTGAGTCCTATGGCGATGAAGATCTTCCAGAACCCCTTGCCGAGGGCGAAGCTGATGGCGATGACGAGCAGCA
>JAFRNO010000025.1 GCA_017430155.1 Kiritimatiellia bacterium
CACGTTGTTGATATAGACCTTGGAGACGCGCCCCCGAGCCTCGATGGTCACGTTCGTCACGTCGCCCACGATGTTCGTGGTGGAGGTATGGGTGATCTCCGGATGGAAGTTGATGCACCCGCTCGTGAAGGTTTTCCCGCTGTAGGGGCAGTGCACCACCTCGTTCGTAAACCGCACGAAATTGTTGATCGCCGGATAGGCCGTATTGCTGACGTTCGCCTCCACGATGTTGTGCAAGTCGCCGGTGTCGAAGTAGCCGTTGCCGTTCACGTCCTTGCCGCCGTTGAAGTAGAACACCGCGTCGTCAAACACATGCGCGCCGGCGGGCACGGCGGCCATCGCCAGCGCAAACAGCACCATCTTGACTCTCTTCACGACATGGTCCTTTCTGAGGGTGAGAAACACTTGCAGGTAAAAAACGCATATAGTCTACCACCCCGTGCCACGGCCTGTCAATCTGGTTCGCGAATGAGTCTTGTTTAAATCCATTGAATATGATATGATGACGCCGATGAGAGATATCGTCAAGATTTTCGTCGTAGGGCTGCTGCTTGCCGCCACGACGTCCCTGCCCGCCGGTTTTCCTCCATACGTCCCGCAGAACCCCATTCGCGACGTGACGGGAAAGAAAACGGGGTTCTTCCACGTAGAGAAGCAGGCGGACGGACGCTGGTGGGTAATCGACCCCGCCGGATACGGGTTTGTGCCCATCGGCGTGGACCAATGCAGGCTCGAACACCATCCCGGTTACAAGGAACTCATGTTGGCCAAACACGGAACGGCCGAGGAATGGGAAGCCGAGACCGTCGCCCGCCTGAAGGATTGGGGCTTCACGCTGTTCGGCGGCGCTTGCTCGCACAGACTTTTCCACAAGGGCATCGCGCATACCATCTACCCGTGGGTTGGGGAACCCTACTCCTTCGACGGCGGCGAGAAAGCCATCCTCAAGGGGACCGGCCACCCCGGAACGGCCTTTCCCAACGTGTTCGATCCCGGGTTCGAGGAGTATTGCCGCCGCTGCACAAAACGCGTGTTCGCACCCCAGAAGAACGACCCATGGCTGTTTGGGTGGTTCTTCGACAACGAACTGGCGTGGTGGGGCAACCAACATGAGATGATGGACTGCTACGGCCTCGTTGACGCCATCGCCGCGTTGCCGCCGGAGCATTCGGCACGCAAGGCGCATGACGGCTTCTTCGCCGCACACCGGAGCGAATGGCCGGCGGCGAAGATCCGCCGCGAGTTCATGCGCCTCGTGGCGGAACGCTACTTCGGCATCATCACGTCGGCCATCCGGGAGGCGGATCCCAATCACATGGTCCTCGGTTGCCGTTTCGCGGGAGTCGGCGAAACCAGCGTGGCGCCGGAGGTGTGGGAAGCCGCCGGGCGGCATCTGGACATCGTCACGTTCAACAATTACCCCTGGGCCGATCTGGAGCGCAGGCGGGTGCTCGTGTCTGAAGCCTCCTCGCAGACCGTCACCGACCGCTACGCGGAAATCTACCGCCTGACGGGCCGTCCGTTGATGGTCACGGAATGGAGCTTCCCGGCACTTGACCGCGGGATGCCATGCACGTGGGGGGCGGGCATGAGGGTCAAGACACAGGCGGAACGCGTCCAGGCGTGCGAACTTGTCGCCAAGACGTTCCTGTCCTGTCCGCAAGTCGTGGGCTACGACTACTTCATGTGGCGCGACCAACCTGCCGTTGCAGTTTCCTCCACGTCCAAAGAAAACTGCAACTACGGGCTGGTGGATGCGGACGGGAATCCATACGCGGACCTCACGGCCATGTTCAGAAGGCTCCATGCGGAGGTCGGATTCTGGCGCCGGGCCGAAACCCCTTCCGAGAATGCCGTTCCGGATTCCTGCATGCCGCAGTCCGCAGCGGAATATGTGCGCCGCCGTCGGGCACAAGGGGGCAAGCCGGGATTCTCCTGTTCCACGGGCGCCGGGCCAATCGCGCGGATCGAGGGAATCGGATCGCTCAACGTCTGCATCGACTGCAAGGTGGGCGAGAAGAGGGGATACCCCCTCGCAAGACAGGTTGAGGATGTGCGGTCGGAGACTGGTCCCGAGGGGTTGTCGTCAACGGTCGTGGTGTCGACGGGATGTTTTTGTGAAACGACGTTTGAATGCGAGGTCCGGCTGACGCCGCTTCACGACGGGTCGTTCCTGGCGGAGTTCCGGCGCGTGAAGAACCGCGGTCCTTCGTCCATCACGTTCGGAACGTGCTTTTTCTTCCCGGCGACGGCATTTCCGGCTGAGAGCGCATATCCCCTCCGTCAGGCTCCGATGGTCTGGAACGAGCCGCGTCGGCTGGCGTGGCGCGAAAAGGGAGGTGTCCGCGAATTGGGCTGTGAAACATGGAGCGCGGCATGGTCGCCACGAAGCGCATTCTGGCTTGGCAAGCAGGGGGACGTTCATCCCGACGCGATGTTCCAATGCAGGCACCCCGTCACCCTCGGGGCGGGAGAAGAATGGACGCCGCCGCAGGAAGGCCTGTTCTTTATCCGAGTCTGGTGGCGTGGGGCAGGCGGCGGAAGACGGACTCGCGCCACTCGCGCCAACGGCGCACCCCTCCCGCATGGAGAGCCGCCATCTTGGCGGCGCACCGTCACCTCACGATGACCGTCGTGCCGTTCTGGAAACACAGATCGCCCACGCGTCCAGTTATTCAAGCGTGAGGAAGAGACGGTAGCAAAGCGTCGGCAGAACGCTGTTGTCCGTCGTATCTGGACTCCGCGCGCCTCGGCTTGAACTGCGCACGTTCTTTGCCTCGTTCCAAACGGAACCGCCGCGGACGACACGGCCGGAGCCACCGCTCGTATCGGGCGTGGCGGCACCGCGCGGATCAGTCACCGCAGCCGTTCCAAGGCTGAACTTTCTCCAGTCGTGGCACCATTCATCATGGTTGCCCAGCATGTCGTAGAGGCCCCATCCGTTCGGACGCTTCAGACCGGCATTGTGATAGGTGCTGTCGCCGTTGGCCCTGTACCACGCAAGTTCGGCCAGCGTCTCGCTTGTGGCTCCGTTCTCCGAAATCGTGGAAGTTCCGTCGTAGAACATGCCCGTCGTTCCGGCGCGGCAGGCATATTCCCATTGCGCCTCGGTCGGCAGGTCGAGCGTGGTGAATCCTGTCTTCTCCCGCCACTTCGCAAGCACAGAATCGGCGTCGATCGAGGCGGACGCCGGCCAGTTCGTGCCAAGGTCGGAGCCGCGAATCTGGTTATAGGTGACCCTGTTCGCCGTCTCGTTGCCGTATGAGAGGTGCGTCTCGTCGCCCGTCGTGATGTACGCATGCTGGTTGCGCGTGACGGGGAAAACCGCCACGTAGAAACCCTTCGTCAGCGTCACGCGATGCGGATATTCGTATATGGTGTACCATGGCATGTTCCAGGCCGCCGGGAAACGATCTCCAGTCGGTATGCCCAGCCCCTCCATGTCCAGCCCCATCGTATACGTCCCCGGCGGCACGTAGCGCATCACGACCTTGCTCTTCTTGTAGGCCGTGCTGTTCGTCACGCCCGTCCACACGATCGCGTCCTGCCATGCGGGATCGACCTCTGGCCCCGTGTGGAAGGTGCTGCCCCAGGTCCATGCGCCGTACGCGCTGGCGGAGTTGGTGAGGTCGTAGGCGGTCACCCACGTCACCTGCGCTGGATCGGTCTTGTCCTTCGAGACGTCGATGATGAGGTAAGGCGGGAACTCGCGCGGCACGAGCTCGAACCGGAGGTTCTCAAGAACCTCGCCGTCGTAGGGCGTGAGCGTGGGGTCGAACACGATGGTGTTCAGCTTCGCGCCTGTCACGCACAGGCGGTCGCCTGAAAAGGCGGCGTCGGGCATCGGGAGCAGGGTTCCGTCGCGATACACGTTCACGGCGACCTGGCACGGTTTGTCCGTGACGAGGGTGTAGTCAATGTCCACCTTCCGGCTCCATGGCCACCGCTGACGCACGACGACGGAATCGACCGTGGCCGCAGAGGCCAGGCCGGCGGAAAGAAGAAATGCTGCAAGAAACGTTCTCATGATTGAAATCCTTTCTCGTGCACATCAAGGAATCGTGAGGAAGAAACGATAGCCGAGCGTCGGAGAGTTGCTGCCGTCGTTGACGTCCGGCGCCATCGACGCGCGGAATGGGCAGTGGCAGAACTTCGCCTGCGCCCAGACGGTGCCGCCGCGGATGGCGCGCGAGGAGCCGGAAGCAAGCCCTTGGGGATCGGTGGCGTCGCCGGAAGGATAGTTGGAACCACTGCCGCCAACCCAGTCGAGGCACAGTTCGTTGACGTTGCCCAGCATGTCATAGAAACCCCAGCCGTTCGGCTGTTTCTGCCCCGGCACCATGTAGTAATTGTTCGGATCGGTATTCTTGTACCAGGCCAGCAAATCCAGCGTCTCGCTCGTCGAGCCGTCTTCGGCGATGGTGGACGAACCGTCGTAGAACCAGCCGGTGGCACCCGCGCGACAGGCGTATTCCCATTGTGCCTCCGTCGGGAGGTCGAACGTCTCGTAGCCGGTCTTGGCGCGGAGGACGCCCACGATGGAATCTGGATCGACCGCCGCCGAGGCCGGCCAGCCAGCCCCCAGGTCGGCGCCGCGCAGCCTGTTGTAGTTGTCCCACCGGCGCGGCGAAGTCACGGTCGAAGGCGTCATCGAGACGAGATTCGTGATGTACGAGTTCTGGCCGGTCGTCGTCGGGAACACCGCCGCGTAGAAGCCCTTCGTCAGCGTCACGTTGTGCTGACGAAGGCCGAGCCGCCACCAATCGTAATTCCAGCTCGACGGGATGCCGCCCGCCGCGCCCATCGAGAACGTCCCCGGCGGCACGTAGCGCATCACGAGCTTGCTGGTCTTGTACGCCGTGCCGTTCGTCACGCCCGTCCACACGACCGTGTCCTCCCAGCGGGAGTCGATCTCGCCGCCCGTGTGGAACGTGCGGCCCCACTCCCATGCGCCGTACGCGCTCGCGGAGTTGGTGAGGTCGTAGGCCGTGATCCACGTCACCTGCCCCGGGTCCGTCTTGGGCTTGGAGAGGTCGAACACCACGTAGAGCGGCATCTCGCGCGCCGTGACCTCGAAGCGAAGCGCCGTCATCACGCGGTTGGTGTACGGCGTGAGGGACGGGTCGAAGACGATGTGGCGCGCGCCGGACGCGACGTTGTGCCGGTCGCCGGAGAAGGCTGCGTCGGGCATCGGCACGCGCGCGTCACCCTGGAAGACGGCCACGTCGATCTGCTGGGGCCTGTCGGTTGTGAGATTGTACGTGATGTCCACCTTCTGGCTCCACGGCCACCGCTGGCGCACGGACACGTTGTCGACCGTGGCCGCCGACAGAAGCCCGGCGACGAGAAGAACAGTTGCTGCAAGAAGTCTCTTCATTTTACGATTTCCTTCCCTTCGGAATGCGACTTACTTGAACTGGATGATCGTCGCCATGTTGGGACGCCAGACGGATGCCACGAGCGAGCCGCCGCCTTCGCCGACGAGCGACACGTCGAACCAGCCGAAACCCCAGCCTTGGCGAAGGTTCCAGACGATCCAGCCACCGTCCGCCGTCGGGCCGGAGAAGGTCTTGTCCCCCGTCTGCCGGGCGAGCACGATGTGGGCGTCGCTTTCGCCGTCGATCCAGTCGGCGTCATATCCGATCACGATCCGACCGTCGGCGACTCCCGGGCGTTCCGTGCGGTTCCACGGCTTCGCCGTACTCGCGTCAACGGCGATTCCGTCCAAGGATGCCCCGCGCGCCGCGCTCTGCACGAACGCCACCCTTCCCGTCACCGTCTCCAGCGCAGCCCCGCCTGCGCCGAGGTAGGTCAGTTCGAGCGTACACACGTCCTCGCCGTTGGGCACGGCCAAGAAATGTGCCGTTTCAAGCTCTTCGCCGGAACGCGTGACGGTCGTGGTGGCCTCTCCGTCCATGCAGATCGTCTTCAGCGTCGCCGACGTGGCGGATGGGCACGCCGCCCACGGCACGCGAACCTCGTTCGTAAAGGCCACCTGCCAGTATCTGGGGACACCCTCGCACATGCGGTCAAGCACGGCTTCGGCAGCCTCCGCCGACGACATCGCGGCAATTCCCATCGCCGCAACAATCATCATCAACTTCTTCATTGACTTACCTTTCGCACTTGTTTGAGGACAAAGGACGAAGGACAAATGACAAAGGATTGTGCTTCCATCCTTTGTCCTCCGTCTTCTGTCCTCTGTCCTTTCTCAAGACAAACGACATTCGGACATGGCGCTATCATATCACAATCCAGCCCTGGCAACATTCCCACATTGGCAACACTCATCGGAAGATGATCGTCATGCCGATGCCGTCGCCGAGGACGGCCAGCTGGCCCGTGCCCGTGTCGCCGAAGCAGGCGCGTTTCTTGGTGGCGCCCGACGCCGTGCCGCCGTAGACGCCGAGGGGCTGCTTCTGCCCGTCGATGTAGAGCCCGTACACCTTCATGCTGCCGGAGTAGTCCAGGAGCATCCGCGCGTCCGCGCCGTCGATGTGGACGACCGCCTGCCGGCCGAACGCCTCCTTGTTCTGCACCTTCAGGACGCCCGCGCACGACGCCGTCACGTTCGAGGCGTTCGCCCACGAGGCCGCGGGCATCACCGTGAGCGTGCCGTTCGTCACCGAGAGGTCGCCGCACGTGGGGCTGACGGCCTTCAGCCAGTAGTTCAGCCGGCCCTCCTTCGCGAAGCTCACGCACCCCTTGAACGGCACGTTGTTCGTCTGCCGGCTGCTGCTGCCGAACTGTGTCTCTGTGTTCTCGTAGTCGTCGACAAGATGGAACGTGGCGGGCGCGGCGCTCGTAATCGTGCCGCTCGAAGCGCCCAGGAGGCCGATGGACTGGTCGTTGCCGCACAAATCAATCGTCGCTCCCCGTAGCAGGATGCGCTGATAGGCGGAGCCAGTGGGAACCTCATGGCGGAGCGCGTAGGGAACACCCGTCTTGATTTTGCCGGAACTCCAGTCGCCCACCCATCCGTTGATCCGGTTGTTGGCCACATTTAGCTCAATCGTCGGACCGCTCACATACATGCGGTCGCCCATGTGCAACGGAACGGTGTCCACCACGACCGTGCCGTTGCCGTTGAAGCGGAAACAGCGGTCCGTCGTGAACCCGCCGTGAAAACGGACGACGGCTCTGTCACCCACATTGATCGACCGCTGCCTGTTCTGGAAGTAGACCTTCTGGTTGAAGTCGACCGTCGCGTTCGCATCCACGTAGGTGGGCTTGTAGTTGTCGTCCGCGTCAATGACCGCGGTGTACGGACGGTCCAGCGCCATCTTTCCGCCGAAATGCAACGTGCCGAATCCCGGCGTGAACTGAAGCGTGCCGCCCGGGCCGCCGACGGCGTTCGTGGCCGTGACGTAGAACGTGCCGTTCGTAAGCAGCACGTCGCCCGCGTAGGAGGAGGGCGTGCTGAAGTTGACGCACCCCTTGCCGTTCACCGTCAGTCCGCCGGCGCCGAAAAGTGGCGCGTGGACGTGCAGCGTGTTGTTCTGCCCCAGCGTCCAGGTCTGCGCGCCGTGGAGTACGAGCGGCCAGCCGAGCGTGTAGGAGGTAGGCGCCGCCGCGTCCGCCGCGGTCATGCCGCCCGCCCCCAGCTCCACGTAGCCCGCGCCTTCCGCCGCCGCGAACGTGAAGCCGCCCGAAAGATTCCAGCCCGCGAAGTCGAGGTGGGTCCCCGCGCCGAGCAACGCCGTGGAGCCGCCGCCCGCGAAGGTGGCCGTGAGCGAACCGTCATCCAGCGTCGGCAGCGTCTCGGCGCCCCAGTTGGCCGGGTTGGTCACGGACGTCGTCTCGCCGCCGCCCGTCCAGACGGCGGAGGACGCGGCGGGCGGACTCGCACGCACCACGAGGATGCCGTTCCCCGTGATGCCCACGCCGTCCGCC
>JAFRNO010000174.1 GCA_017430155.1 Kiritimatiellia bacterium
CACGCCCACGAGCTGGGGCACGATCGGCGCGTGGGCGTGGGGCTTCAGCCGCGTGATGGACTGGATCGAGACGCGTCCGGAGCTCGACGCAAAGCGCGTCGCCGTGCTCGGTCACTCGCGCGGCGGCAAGACCGCGCTCTGGGCCGCGGCGCAGGACACCCGCTTCGCGATGGGCATCTCCAACGACTCCGGCTGCGGCGGCGCGAAGCTCAACAACTACGACTGCCCGAAGAGCGAGCACATCCACCAGATCCTCCACAACTTCCCGAACTGGTTCTGCGTCAACTACCACGAGTGGATCAACCGCGACGCCGAGATCACGCACGACTCCGACGACCTCCTGCGCCTCATCGCGCCGCGCCTCTGCTACGTGGCGAGCGCCACCGAGGACCCGTGGGCCGGACCGCCCGCCGAGAAGGAGTCCTGGAAGCGCGCGCACGACCTCTGGGAGGCGTACGGCTGCCCCGAGCGCATGGGCTACCACATCCGCGAGGGCAAGCACAAGCTGACGGAATTCGACTGGAACAAGTACATGGACTTCGCGGACAAGTACATGCGGTAGTAAATGACGAGTGACGAATGAAGAATGACGAATGAAAAATGAAAACTGTTGGAGGGAAATGAAATGAAGAAGATCGTGATGATGGGCGCGGTTGCGGGCGTGATCGCGGCGGGTGCCACGATGACCGTGCTGCCGTACGGCGACGTGCGGCTGAAGGGCCCGATGGGCGCGCGCATGAACCAGATGATCGAGCACCACCTCAAGGCGACGGACGTGGACTACATCACCGCGCCGTTCCTGGAGAAGACGGAGCGCGGTCGCCGCTGGCAGACCGAGTTCTGGGGCAAGTTCATGCACGCGGCGATGCCGTTCTGGACGTATACCCAGGATCCCGAGCTGCGCAGGCACATCGACTTCGGCTTCGAGCGCATCTGCGCCTCGCAGGAGCCGAGCGGCTACATCGGCAACTATCCCGACGAGCTGCGCTGCGGCGAGGGCTGGGACGTGTGGGGCATGAAGTACACGATGATGGGCCTCATGCACTACTACGACGGCCTCGACCCCAAGGACCCCAAGGCCCAGAAGGCCCTCACGGCGGCGCGGCGCGTGTGCGACTACGTGATCGACCAGCTCGGCCCGAAGGGCAAGCGCGGCTACCACCTGTGGGAGTCCGGCAACTGGTGCGGCTTCGCGAGCTCCTCCATCCTCGAGCCCGTCGTGTGGCTCTACAAGCGCACGAAGGACCAGAAGTACCTCGACTTCGCCACGGACCTCGTGAAGGACATGACGGAGGTGGAGGCCGGGCCGCGTCTCCTCGACCTCGCGCTGAAGGACATCTCGGTGGCGGATCGCAACGGCTACGGCAACAAGGCCGAGACGCACGGCGGCTACGTGATGAAGCACAACCGCTGGAAGGCGTACGAGATGATGAGCTGCTACCAGGGCCTCATCGAGTACGCCGAGGTCACGGGGCGGAAGGACCTGCTCGAGGCGGCGGTGAAGACGTGCGACCAGATCATCCGCGACGAGATCAACATCGCCGGCGGCAGCGCGTCGTCCGAGGCGTGGTTCCACGGCGCGAAGAAGCAGCACCTGCCCTACCTCCACCTCCAGGAGACATGCGTGGTGACCACCTGGATGCGCTTCGCGGAGAAGCTCCTGCAGGTGACGGAGAACCCGAAGTACGCGGACGAGCTGGAGAAGGCGTTCTACAACATCTACCTCGCCTCCCTCAACCGCAACGCCGACGAGTTCGCCGCCTACACGCCCCTCAACGGCTACCGCTCGCGCGGACACCACCACTGCGCCATGCACACCAACTGCTGCAACGCCAACGGCCCGCGCGGCTTCCTCGCGTTCCTGCGCGCGCTGTTCCAGACGGACGGCGAGGCGGCGATCTTCAACTTCTACGCATCCTCCAGCGAGTCCGTGTACCTGCCCAAGCTGAAGGAGAAGGTGGCGTTCGACATCTACACGATCTACCCGTCCGAGGGGAACGTGCGCATCGTCAACCACACGGTGAAGCAGATGCCGTTCACGGTGAAGTTCCGCATTCCCGCGTGGAGCCAGAAGACCGTGCTGAAGGTGAACGGCAAGCAGATGGACGGCGTCAAGGCCGGCTCCTACTACGCGCTCACGCGCACGTGGACGATCGGCGACGTGGTTGAGATCTTCTTCGACATGACGGTGCGCGCGCACGTGATGAACAACCACGTGGCGTTCACGCGCGGCCCGATCGCGCTCGCCCGCGACACGCGCTTCAACGACGGCGACATCAACGAGGTGTTCCGCCGCCAGTCGCTCAAGGACGGACAGGCGGTGGACTTCGCGTCCGTCCGCGCGCCGTCCGAGGACATCTGGATGGCCTATTCGGCGTCGCTGCCGATCGGCTCCCACACGGAGCATCCCGACGGGCGCCGTCCGCAGACCGTGTTCTTCTGCGACTACGCCTCCGCCGGCAACCTCTGGCAGCCGTCGAACGCATACCGCGTGTGGTTCCCGATGGAGCTGGGCCCCGCGGACTAAGCGTGAAGGGTGAGAGACCATGGAAAAGAAGAAATGGTACGTACGCAACACGGCGGGCAAGGTATTCGGCCCTATTGATTTCGACTCGCTGAAGGCCTGGGTGAAGGACGGACGCGTGGAGCCGCTCGCCGGCGTGTCGTCCGACCTGAAGCACTGGCTCCTTGCGCCCCTGAAGCCCGAACTGGAGATGAACTGGATCGTGGAGAACAATCCCGGCCAGTTCTACGGCCCCACGCACCGGTCGGTCGTGGACGATCTCGTGAAGACCGGCACGCTGTCGCCCGCCGCCCGCTTCTACGTCGACGACCGGGGCGCGGCGCTCGAGCGCATCCGCGCGCTCGAGGGTGAAATCGCCGCACGGGACTCGGAGCGCGTGCAGAAGGACTCCTCGCTCGCGGAGGCGCAGAAGCTTTCCGCGAAGAAGGACCTCCAGCTCGCGGCCGCGCAGAAGGCCATCCGCGAGCGCGACGACCGCCTCTCCGAGGCGAAGTCCCAGCTCGTGCTGAAGGACACGCAGATCGCCGAGCTCACGAAGAACGTCCAGTTGCGCGACGGCCAGCTCCAGCAGGCCGCCGCGGAGATCGCGCGCCGCGACGTCGAGCGGCAGGCGCTGGACGCGGAGATCGCGCGCCGCGACGCGGAGATTGCCGTGCTGAAGGAGCAGCTGTCTAAACGCGACGAGGTTCACGAACGCGAATGGAAGACGGAGGTGGTCGTGCCGGAGGTCGTCGCAAACGAGATGCCGCCGCCCGTCGCCCGCCAGGCTTTCACCGCGCCGGTTTTCGCCGGCGGCGCATCGGCGTCCGCGCTGGCGGATCTCGAACGCCGCGCACAGCAGGAGCTTGCGCGCATGGGCGCGGCCGGCGCCAAGAAGTTCTTCAGGATGAAGAAGTGAGATAACCGGAGACGCCGATGAGCAACCAGTGGTACCTGCGCACGCAAGACGAGACGTTCGGTCCCGAGAGCAAGAACCGGCTGCTGGAATGGGCCCGCTTGGGACGCATCCAGCCGGGACAGGAAATCTCCCCGGACGGGGAGACGTGGACGCCCGCCACGGAGGTCCCGTTCCTCGACATGCGCTGGTCGATCGACATCGGCGACGGACGCCCCCGCGGTCCTTTCAACAAGGCGGCCGCACAGTCCCTGCTTTCGAGCGGACGTCTTCCGCCGGGTTCGCGCCTCGTCGAGGTGCGCCCGCCGTTCGACCCTCCTGCCGCGCCACCGCAGGGTGAGGACCGCGCGAGTTGCGACCGAAGCGGCGAGACGCCGCTTCCCCCAGGGGGAGGGACGCGCTCCGGCGCGTCCGAAAACGCCGCGCCGCCCGATGAAACCCCTGCGCTCCGCAAGGAAATCGAGCGTCTGAAGGAGTCGTTGAAGGAGGCCGAGTCGCGCGCGCGCGCCGCGCGTCGGGAGGCGAAGGACGCCGCCGCGGCGGCGCGCGCCGCCGAGGCGAGGATGTCCACCGTCATGGCCCAGCGCGCCACGATCGAGTCCGAGAAGGCCCA
>JAFRNO010000175.1 GCA_017430155.1 Kiritimatiellia bacterium
GTCACCGAATTGTCCAGAGAATAGTTCCCGTTCAGGTCCTGGAACACGTGGATGATTTCAGAATTCCCGTTGTTTCCGTCCACAAACCACGCGGTCGTAATCGTGTGCGTCGTATTGTTGGTCGACGTTCTCGGATAGGAAATGGCGTTGAACGAATCAAGGTACGTCATGCCCGTCCCAGTGGCCGATCCGTTGCTGTAATTGTCCATCCATTTGTAGGCAATCGGCCATTGGTAGCCGAAAGACGATAGCGGCTGTCCGTAGAGTCCAGTCATCGTTGAATTTTCAAGCGACTGCATTGGGTGCCAACTCGCCGCGTCACGCGTATAACGCGTACCGGCATAGGCTTTCCAACCAGAATCATAATAATACCAATTACCGTTGTACCGTGTAAGCTCTACGTATTCACCGTTGACAATTCCGTATTGTGTACCCGATGTCGAAGTTGTGGGGGAATAACTGTACCCATATTCGTTAAAGGTGTACGTGACCTTGTAGCGGTCGTAATAGACGCGCAGTACGGTCGTGCCGTCGCCCTTCACCGTCGCGGTGTCGTCGCAGCCACTGTAGTAGAAACCTTTGAAGTCGGCGGTCGTGATGAACTCGTCCGCAGATCGGCCCCGGTTCAGACTGCTGTCCACCCGCGTTGTGAGCTGCTTGTAGATGTTGGACACGGAAACCTGGGACTCCGCAGGGACGATGTTGGTCACGCTGAAGGCAAAATCGTAAGCGTTCGTCAGCGCGTCCTTGTCGTCCTCCACGCTCTGGCGGAGAACGACCACGGTGTACTTCGTCGGGGCGGGCTCCCAGTTGGCGTAGAGCGTCGTGTCCTTCGTGATGCGCAGCATGCCGTTGCTGATCACGCCGCCCCACTCGGAGATGTCGTCGGTGGTGACGGACGAAACGAGATTGCTGCTCGCATCCACCACCTTCACGCGGGGCGCGTTCGTACTCGTGTACCAGCCCTCGAAGGTGTAGCCCGTGCGGGACGGGACGGGGAAGCGGTTCGTGCCCTCGTCCGCATAGAAGAAGTGGGGCGGGATGTAGGTGGCGCCCTGGCCCGTCTCGCCGGAGGAGAACGCGAGCCAGTTGATGTTCACGAAGACGGGGTAGAGTCTGCGCGGCACGGCTTCCGTGTCCTTCGTGCGCGTGAACACGTAGTTGGTGCCGAGGAGCTCGATCGGTCCGCCGAGGACGTTCGTGGTCGCGCCGGGCATCACCTTCTCCGTCGACCAGCCGCGGAAGATCATGCGCGGCGTGGTGTTGGCGTTTTCCTCGCCGGACGGACGCTCCGACGTGTCGTCGTACGTCACCGTCACATCGGCGATCGGCACGGACGCCTGCATCGTGATGTTCGTCTTCTCCACGCCGGCCTCGACCACGATGTTCGTCGCCACTTCCCGCATGATGCCGCGGCGCACGGCGGTGATCGGCCAGTCCTCGCCGCTCGGCTGCTCGTGGAAGATCACGTAGCCCACGTGGTCGAACACGGTGCGCAGGACGTACTCGTTCTCGCCCGTCTCGCCCGGGTTGAACACGATCGGCTGCGTGAAGTCGAACTTGGTCGTGGCGTAGCCCTCGGCGTCGTAGGTCACGCCGTCCACGGTGGAGTTCGCCTTTGCGGGGTCGTACAGATGCCATCCCATGAACGTGCGGCCGAGCGGAGACGGCAGCACCTCGGGGCGGACGAGCATCTCGCCGTCCTTCACGATCTGGCGGAACGTGGTGTTGCCCTCCATCGTGGTGAAGTAGCGGCGCACGTACTGGTTCCACGTGACGGAGTTTGTGTTGAAGTCCAAGCTGTAGAAGTCGTAGAGGCGGCGGGCGGGCGTGCTGTCCGTCTTGGGCGTCTCGGTTTCCGTGATCGCATAGACGGAGAAGCCCTCGGCGGAGAACCAGAAGGCCGTGACCGCCGTCTTCGTGGCGTCGTACACGAAGCCGTAGCGGGAGGGATCCAGCTCCTCAACCTCGCCGTCGTCGGAAATATGCACCACGCCGAGCGGCGCGCCCTCCTTCACGGTCACCGGCTCGTCCAGCTCCACCGTGACCTGGACGGGGTCGCCCGCGTCCGGCTGCCACTTGCGGCCGCCCGACTTGATCGCGATGTCGTAGGAGGCCAGGACCTTGGGGGAGGCCTCGGGAGCGCTGCTTCCCATGAGACGCGCGCGCTTCGGGGAAGCGGCGCCCGCGCCGGCTCCCTTCCGGTGACGACGGCTCCAGCCCTCGTGGATCCTGTGCTTCACGTCGTCGGGACGCGCGCGCGTGACGGTGACTTCCGCATCGTCTGGAATGTGCTTCTGGCCACCCTGCACGGCAATGCGACCGAACGTACCGCGGTGGTTCAAACGGCGAACTGTTGCGCCATGGGATCCCGGTGCTCCCGCACCGGCAGGCGGACGCGCCTCTGCCTGAACGCCAACCAAAACGGCCAAAACCAGCAGCCAAATCTGCAGCATTCTTTTCATCAGGCCTTCTCCTTCCTTGCATCTACAACAATCCCTAATTTCGCGGCGACAGATGCGAAAATCACCGTGAAACCACCACGAGAAGCCCTCAAACTTACATGTCACTCTTCAGTTCAAGGTCAACCGTTTACCTCTTGCCACGACAAAGCCTAGCATGCCGAGGCATGAGGTAGTATAGCATAAGGCAGGGTGAATCGCAAGAGCTGACAGTGTTGGCCGACGCGCAAAGTTAGACTTTTGGAGTGAGCAAAATTAGACTGTCTCGGGCGCGCAAAGTTGGACTTCTTCTTGCCAGGGGTTGCCAACGCCTCGCCGTTGTGGTATTCTCCGTGCGCCTTTCGGCAAGAAGTTCCCCGTGGCCTGCTTTTGGAAGGGTCCGCCGCGTCTGGAGCGTCCTGTCGGAAGGCATTGTTTCTGACCGGCATGCGGGCCGCCGTGACAGTGTCGGCGGACTCTCGCATGCCGATCTTTTTGGAAGGGTCCGCCACGCCTGGAGGCCTTCCTGCGGAATGCATTGGCCCGCTTAGAACCTGTGCGCGAGCAGGATCCTGGGGATGACGGGGTTGGTTGGGTCCGGCCGTTCCTCCAGGACGTAGAAGCCGCGGTTCTCCGGACGCACGGCCAGCCACACGGTCTTCTTGAGCGTCTTCGCGACCTTCCACTTCCGGCCCATGAACTCGACCCAGCATCCGAGCTCCACCCGCCTCGGGACGTGCCTCGACATGAAGAGCCTCAGTATCTTCTCGTTCGTGACCGGGCGCAGGCGCGACTTGCCGCTTTCGACAAGCCGCCGCGCGCGCTCGTCGGGGATCTCGCCCGTCTCCTCGTTCGCGTGCGTGGAGTTCCAGAAGTCGAGGTGCTCGCCCGCCACCTCGTTCGCGCGGGCGGGGCTGTCCACGCCGGCAGCCGTGAGCACGACGACGAGCCGGTGCTGGAACGTGCGCATCGCCCGCTCGATCTTCCCCTTCGCCTGCGGCGTCGGCGCGATCATGTGGTTGATGTCGAGCGCCCTGCACATGCGGCCGAACTGCGAGCACAGGTCCTCGCCCTCCTTCCCGAACATCTTGAACCCGTCGGTGTACAGGGACTCCGGGACGCCGTACCTGAGGAACGACGGCTCCAGCATGGCGAAGTGCTCGAGAAGCGTCTCCCTTTCGCAGATGCGGTGCGCGACCATCTGCCGCGCCGCGTCGTCCAGCGTGAGGATGATGCTCTGCACGTCCCCCGGCGCGCCCCAGATGTGCCTCGGCGTCGAGTCGTGCTGGTACAGCTCCCCGTAGCATTCGCGCTCCCACCTGCGGTAGCCGTCTCCGACCGCCTTCCGCTCGACCGGGAACACGCTGCGCATGAGCGGCATGAGGTTCCTCTCGCAGTACCGCCTCACGCTCGAGCGGTCGCGGCTGAATCCGAACTTGCGGGCCAGCTCGTCCGCGTAGAGCTCGAAGTTCGGCCCG
This sequence comes from Kiritimatiellia bacterium, assembly GCA_017430155.1. Taxonomy (GTDB): domain Bacteria; phylum Verrucomicrobiota; class Kiritimatiellia; order RFP12; family UBA1067; genus RUG572. Next base: position 3,920 of record JAFRNO010000175.1, read on the forward strand.
TCCTCCCTGGACGCCTGTATGAGCGTCTCAAGGTAGTCGACGCACTCCTTCGGCCAGTCGCTGGCATGGTCGCCTCCCGACCGGCCGAGGAAGGAAGCGGACTTGCCGGCGGCGAGCCACCGCGTCCGAAGGTTGTAGAGCTGGGCCCTGCTGATCCCGAGGGAGGCGATGGCGTCCCCCGCAGTCATGTCCCCGTCGTTGAAACGACGGACGATCCGCTCGACCACGTCCGGGCCGAGGCGCGTGTACAGTTGTTGCTTTTTCATGCGCCCCATTATCGCACAACGCACCCCCGCCGCAACGCGCCGGTGCGCCGGGTGAGCAAAAGTGGACAGCAATCACTCAAAAGCCAATAAACACGCGGGTGAGGCGGCTCTCCACCGTCTAGTTTTGCTCACTCGAACCTGTCTAGTTTTGCTTGCCCGCCAACA
>JAFRNO010000176.1 GCA_017430155.1 Kiritimatiellia bacterium
CGCGCGGGCTGGAACTCGAGGCGTCCGTTGCGGTGAAGATGCCAGATGCGCGGCCAGAACCCGATGTTTTTCCTGAACTCCCGCCCCTGTTGGAGCCAGTGTTCCTCCCAGGCGCACATCGCGACGTCGTCGCGCGCGGGGTTGATCTGCCCGTGGTTCGCGAAGAAGTAGGTTTCACCCCACGGCTCGTACTTCCCCGTGGCGAGCTCCACCGTGCCCTGCACGTACTTCTTCTTGCCGTCGGGCGCGCGCACGCAGCTGTCGAGGAACGCGCGGTCGCGTCCCTTCGTGAGGGTGAGGTGCGTGCAGAGGTACTGGATCGAGCCGAGCTTGGCGAGGTCCGCCGGCAGCGGGCAGACCGCCGTGCCCTTCATGCCCGGCGCCGTGAGGTCGTGCACGCGGAAGCCGTCCACGGCGTTCACGGTGTAGATCTTGTCCGCCGCCGTGTCGATGAAGTAGCTGCCGCCGGGGGAGACGCGGAAGTCCTCGAGTTTCGTCACGGTGTCGGTCTCGAAGTCGATCACGGCGAACATGCGCGGGGTTTCCGGCTCCTCGGACATGTACATCACCACCATGAAGCGGCAGTCGTCGGTCATGCACTTCTGCACGAAGTAGGTGGACTGCTGGACGGACGCGAGGAGCCCCGGCTTGAGCATCCGCCCGGGCACGCAGCAGTCGGGGTCCACGAAGTCGACGAACAGCGAACTCGTCTCGGGCGAGAATTTCGGCGCGGCCGCAAGGCCCGCGCAGGCCAGCGCGGCAAGCGCGCAGCCGAGGCTCTTCCAGGTTGTCTTTTCCATGTCGCGTTTCCTTTCGGGGTTGTTCAGTCCCGTGCGAGACCGAGCCGTTCAAGAACCTCTTGCTTGAATTCAAGAGTATGGAACATGCCGCAGTGCGCACCTGCTGAAAACCACGTCAGGCGATCGCCGAGCGTGTTGTCAAGGTAGGCGCGGTCGTCGTCATTCAGGAGGAAGTCGTCGCGCGTGTGGATCATCTTCACGTGCGGATTGTCGCGAAGGACCTTTTCAAGCGTCTTCAATCCAACATGCCGTGCCACATCCGCAGAGCCATCCGGCCGGTCCTGGTCCTGGACATAGCGATCGAAATACTGCCGGAAGGAAACGGACGGTTCCGCGTTTTCCACGTACCCGGCGAGCTCGGGAAGCGTGGCGACGAGCAGGGCGGCGACGGTATACCCCGCGTCCTCTTCCGAAATGTCGGGGGTCGCGGCGAATTGCAGCTCGTCCCAGACCAGAAGACGCGGCGCGAGGTCCACGAACTTGTCAAGCGCCTGCTCGCGCGTCCACGACTTTGAGGGACGTATGCAGGAATCGATGGCCGCAAGGACATGCTCGGAGTCCACGGGAGGATTGACGGCAAGCAGGGTGCCGACCGTGAAGCCCAGACCGTCCCCGCTCTCCAGCGCGGCGAGATACGAAGTGACGAGCCCGCCCATCGACCATCCGACGACGGAGACTTCCGGATTGTCCACAAGGCCGTCCTTCGCAAGGTCGTCGATCACCGCACGCATGAATCCGGCCAGACGTCGCGCATCCTCGGGGAAATTGCCCGGCAGGATGCGCTTGTTGACGGACGTCGCGTAACGCCAGTGAAAAGGATCGTCGCACGTGACGACGTCCGCGCCGGCATCGTGCAGCAGTTCCGCCATGGCCAGCGTGGAATTCGCGTTGAACTCCCCGCCGATGCCGGGAATGACAAAGACAAGACGACGATGCGGCCCCTCTGCGGGGACGAAACCATATGAGGCGGACGGGAATTCGGGATCGACGGCCACTGAACGCACCTTGACATCCTTCGCGAAGTCGCCATTGAAGACGCTGGAACGCATCCACCAGGAGTCGTTGTTGCGCGTCGGGACGAAAAGCCGCTGCCTCAACGTGTCGATGGCCGGGGCGCGCGGGCCATAACCGGCAATGTCCCTCCATCGTCCCTTGAGTCCCTGGGGACGCGAAAGCGGTTCGCGAACGGACGGACGGCGAGTGCCTTCTTTATTTGCGGCGAGTTCGTTCAGATAGTGGTAAACGGCAAGCCTTTCGTCCAGCAGGGACTTCGCCGCAATCATCTGGCGATAGGCGGTATACGGGTCGGACGACTGTTTGACATACGCGTTCCACGGATCGATACCCATTGCGAGGTAATTGGGCCAGAGCGTCGCCGTCCACCCGATCCAGATGCCCGTCGGGAAGAATATGTCGATGTAGGTCTTCGGGTCGAGGCCCTGGTCCAGGGCATATCCTGCGCAGTCGCGGACGTTTGCGCGGGGCACGAACGGCAGAATAAGCGATTGACCCTTCGGGATGCCCCACGCGGCGAACGTCCCCGAAAGAGAGGCATCGGTCGAGAAAATGCCAAAATGCTCCTTCGCAGAATCAAACAGTCCGCCGACTCCGAGCACGGTGTTGACGGCGAAGCGCTTTGTCTCGTCCCAGGCGCATCCGCCCTCGCCCCGGAAGAGCGAAGCGAAGAACCGTACGGGGTACTCGGAATTGTCCACCGCGTTGTCGATGCCGTGTATCAGGGGCTTGGGCAAGATCGAGCAGTAGACGTGGTTGATCGGCGCCGCGACATAGTCCATTATCACGTCTTGAATGCCGAACATGGCACGGTTGAAACCCTGCCACGAATCCTCTCCGGCGATTTCGTTGCCCACGCGCAGTGCGGACCATTCTTTTTCTTTCGGAATTTCAATCGGATGCGCTCCGGCGATGTAATTACCGAGGGCGACGGCCGTCATGAGCAGGGAAGCGATCTTCCCGCACAACAGCCGCTTCGCGACGGTCCCTTCGGAATCGCGCAGTTCAGACATGTTTTTTCTCATCAACACATTCCTTTCAGTTTTCTCAACGGGGCTACGGCCCCGAAACTGCGTATAGAATATCATACGGCGGAGGAGCATGCGTCACGCCGTTGACAGGAGGTTGTCAGAAAAAGGTCAAAGGCGAACCTCAGCGGGCTGATTTGCCGAGCACGAGCCGGACGTGCGTGGCGAACGCGCGGCGCGGGTCGGCCGCGTAGGCCTCGAGCGTGCGGCGGCCGAGGCCGTCGGGCGTGTCGCCGAGGCGGTAGAGCGCGCGGGCGATGCAGATCTCGCGCAGCGAGAGCGTGCGCTCCCAGTCGCCCGCCTTGTTGGAGTAGCCTTCGAACACCGGCACGTTCGCCTGCATCCGCTGGGCGTGGCCGCCGATGCCCGGACGCTGCAACACGCGCGCGAGCGCGGGGACGGCGGAATTGTCGCCAATCTCCTCCAGCGCGCGGGCGACGGCGCGGAAGTGCGAGTACTCGCTCTTCTCCGTGAGCTGGTCCGCCTTCTCAATGAGCGCGGGCACGGCCGCGCGCACCTTCGCGTGGCCAAGCGCGATCGCGTAGCTGTCCGCCCAGCTGACGCTGCGGTTGAACTGCCCCATCCCGCGGTAGTTCCAGCCCCTGTCCCAGTCCATCGCCTTGAACTTCGCGAGGACGAGCGCCGCGCCGTCGTCGCGTCCGAGCATCGCGAGCAGGTGGGCGTAGTTGAACTTCGCCTCGCCTTCCGCGGACGCGTAGGCGCCCGCGAGGAGCGGACGCGCCCGGTCGGGGTCGGTCATGAGCACGGCGAGTCCCTTGTAGCCGTCGGCAAGGTCGCGCACGGCCTGCGCGAACGCCTCGTCGGAGAGCGGGAAGGAGTCCTTCTGGTTCGGCACGTCCGCGTCGATCACCTTCTTTTCCACGAGATGCGCCTGGAGGGCCTTCACGTCGATGTCGCGCACGGAGACGCCGGTCTTGGCGGCGTTCGCCGCGGCCCAGCCCGCCGCGTAGCCCTGGTTCTGCACGTCGGGCTCCATGCGCAGGATCGGCATCGCGTCGCGGTGCGCGCTGATGCCGAGCCCCGTCACGAGCACGCCGTCGAGCGTCTTGGGGAGGAAGCAGCGGTAGGGCAGGTTCACGTACATCGGCTTGTGGCCGGGGTCCTCGATGAAGAACGCGTCGTGCGCGGTCTGGCCGTGCGAGTCGAAGTTCGAGTAGGTGCGCACGACCGTGTCGGGGTACGTGCGGCCGTTCATCACGTCGGGCGGCGTCATGTAGAACGCGCCCACCATGCGGCGGCGCTCGCGGCTGTTGACGATCTGCGCCTGGTCCCACGTGTCGGCCGGCAGGCTCGCGCGCGAGCGGAGCGCGAAGTAGAAGAGGTCGGCGGCGTCCGTGTCGTCCACGAAGCTGAGGTCGGAGTTCGCGTAGCCCGTGCCGAGCGTGTTGCGCGCCATTCCCGCGCCCTGGACGGAGAGCTCCGTGTCGGTGAGGTACTCGGTGTCGGCCCCGGCGAGCGCGGGGATCTCCGCGTTGCCCGTGGAGTCCACTACGTTCGCGCAGCGCACCGCGCCGCGCGTGCCGTCGGGCATCACCACCACCACGCCCGTCACGCGCGCGCCGTCCACGATCACGCCCTGGACCATCGTGCCGAACCAGATCTCCGCGCCCGCGCGGCGCTGCTCGCGGCGGTACCACTCGCTCTTCGCCTGCGGGAACACCGCGCCCGTCTCCTGCACGCCCGCGTCGATCTCCTGCGTGAAGCCGACGCGGTTGCCGTAGTAGTAGTGTCCGATCAAACCGTCCGTCGAGACGCC
>JAFRNO010000177.1 GCA_017430155.1 Kiritimatiellia bacterium
GACTGCACGCCGATCGACACGGGCAAGACGACGGGCATCGTGTTCGAGGCGCAGACGCCGCAGCAGGAATACGCGTCGGTGACGTGGTTCTCGGACGCCTCGCCGGGACAGAAGCGGCTGCGCTTCACCACCTCGCCGGACGGCGCGCGGCACACCTACTGGTTCGATTTCAGAAGCCCGCACAACAACAAGCAGGGCCAGAAGTCGTGGGCGGGGAAGGCCTACGAGCTGGAGATCCAGCAGGTCACCTCGGGCTGGAAGCTTCCCGTCTCCGGCCTCCGCATGGTCACGGGACGCCCCGACCTGCCGCCGGACGTCGGCGTGACGTACGCGGGTCCCGAGGAGGCGATTCCGCGCGCGGGGCGTCCGCTCCCGCTGGAATTGATCCTGCGCAACTACGGCACGGCGCCGGCGAAGAACGTGCGCTTCGCGCTCAGCGGCCTGCCGCCGGGCTGCCGCGTGCTGGACGCCTCCGATCTCGCGCCGGGCGGCGAGATCGCCGCGTGCGCGGGCTGGGACAGCGTGGGCAACGACTACGCCTGGGGACGTCTCCCGAACGAGCGCCGCTTCCGCATCCGGCTGTCGGATCCGGGCGCGGGGCGTTACGCCTTCCAGCTTGCGCTGTCCGCCGACGGCATGGCCCCGCGCACGGTGACGGTGAAGGCGGACGTTCTGCCGTCGCTCGGCCTCCCCAAGGCGGACTACGTGCCGGCGCCGAAGCCCGTCAAGACGGGCAAGTACGAAGTCGGCGCCTTCCTCTTCCCCGGCTGGGACACGCATCTGTGGCACGGCGTGTGGACGCGCGCGCCGCACCGCAAGCCCGTGCTGGGCTGGTACGACGAGACGAACCCCGAGGTGATCGACTGGCAGATCAAGCACCTCGTGGAGAACGGAGTCTCGTTCGTGTTCGTGGACTGGTACTGGAGCCGCGGCAAACACAGCCACGGCCACTGGCCGCTCGCGTTCGGCAAGGCGCGCTACCGCGGCCTGCTCAAGTGGTCGCTCATGTGGGCGAACCACAACGGCGCGGGCTCGCACTCGGTGGCGGACCAGGAGAAGGTGACGCGCTATTGGATCGACAACTACTTCCGCGACCCGCAGTACATGCGGATCGACGGCAAGCCCGTGGTGAGCATCTGGAGCCCCTCGGGGATGGAGCGCGACCTCGGTCCGGGCGGCTGCAAGAAGCTGCTGGACGTCTCGCGCCGCCTTGCGCGCGAGGCCGGACTTCCGGGCATCCACTTCATCGCCGTTCGCGCCCCGAGCGGCTCGACGGGACGCGAGTTCCTCGCGCAGTACAAGACGTTCGGCGTCGACGGCTCGTGCGTCTACAAGTACATGGACGGCGGCGATCCCAAGGCGCCGCCGCGCGTGGACGGCTTCCAGGACTACAAGTACCTCGCCGAGTCGAGCCTCCGCCACTGGCGCGAGCTGCTCGCGAACAGCAACCTGCCGTTCCTGCCGTCGCTGACGACCGCCTACGACGACCGTCCGTGGCGCGGCGAGTCGTTTTCCGCCGTGAAGGGCATCAACGTAGCCGACTTCCGCCGCATCTGCGTGGACGGGAAGCGCTTCGCCGACGAGTCCGGCGTGACGCGGCTTCTCCTGGGCCCGATCGACGAATGGGGCGAAGGATCCATCGGCTATCCGAACCGAGAGCTCGGCTTCGGGATGCTGGAGGCGGTGCGCGACACGTTCGGCGAAAAGCCGTCCGAGGGCTGGCCCCTCAACTACGCGCCCGAGGACGTCGGGCTTGGCCCCTACCCCAAGGCGGACGACCAGCTGAGACGGCTGCGCGTGCTCGCGATCGGCAACAGCTACACGCAGTCGCTCGAACCAGAACTGCAGAAGGTCGCGAAAGCGGCGGGCGTCGATCTGGACCTGACGATCTTCGCGATCGGCGGCAAGTCGCTCAGCAACCACTGGGTGAACTGCGAGGCGGCGCTCAAGGACCCCTCCAAGAAGCAGTACCATGCGCGCGGACGGAAGACCAACCTGCCCGAGGTTCTGGCGGACGGCACGTGGGACGTCGTGACGCTGCAGGAGCAGAGCGCGGCGGGCATGTATCCCGAAAGCTTCAACCCATGGGCGGACCGTCTCGTGGCCTTCATCCGCGAACGGCAGCCGAAGGCGCACCTCTACTTCCAGCTCACGTGGGCGGACCCCGTCTTCTCGCCGCGGCTCTCGGACGGACGGGGCGGTCCCGGTTCGCTGAAGATGACGCAGGACGAGATGGCGTCCGCGCTCGAGACGACCTACACCGAGCAGGCGAAGCGCCTCGGCCTCGGGCTGATTCCGGTCGGTCCCGCGCTCCAGCTCTACCGCAAGCGCCTGCCGGTGACGGTCCGGCCGTTTGCGCCCGACTACGTCGCCGCGCTGAAGGACGGCGACGTCCCCGACATCAAGGGCGAGCTCGCGGGCTGGTACGTCTGGGGCAAGGGCGCGCGCTGGAGCAAGGACTACGGCGTCTACAAGCTGCGCAAGGACCACCACCATCTCAACCGCGAGGGCAAGTACCTGCAGGCGTGCGTCTGGATCGCCGCGCTGACGGGGATCAACATCGTCGAGCTTCCGTACGAGCCGGACTTCGGCGACGACTTCCACCGTCGCGCGCCGCTTATCCGCCGTTGCGCGATGGACGCCGCCGCGTCTACGCACTCTGTTGGTTTGGTTCAGTGAGGACGGCACCATGAAGACATGCAGGATGATTCTGTCGGCGCGGAACTACGGAGACATGCGATGACGCGAAGAGATTTCATCGGCACGGGTGCGATGTTCGGCGCGGCGGCGGTCGCGGGGCGACCGCCTCGGATAATTCGGCGGGTCGAGGACGCCCCGCCCTACCGCGCGGAGGATTATGCGGCGCTGCGGAAGCAGCTGCGCGCGTTCTATCCGCCGGATGGCCAGGGCGACAAGATGACGCCGCAGGATCCGCGTGCGCTGGCCAGCTACAAGCGCATTGAGTCGGATTTGACAACCTGGTGCGCGTCGATGTATGCGACGGCCTGACGGATCGCGCCGTACCAGTCGGGCTTCGACTCGTCCGAGGCGACCGTGCGGTAGAGGCAGACGGTGCCGATGATCTTGCCCCGGAAAATCCACGCTTGCGGCGTGGCTTGCGC
>JAFRNO010000178.1 GCA_017430155.1 Kiritimatiellia bacterium
GGGCCATGGCGGCGACGTTCTCGCCGGGGCCGCCCTCGGATTTCTGCACGGCGTTCAGCAGGTCCGTGGCGGGGACGATGTACGGGCCTTTGTCCGCACGGACCTCTGCCGCGGGCATGTTCGCCGCGGCGGGTTCGGCGGACGCCGGCGCGGGGACTGGCTGCGGAACGGCGGCGGTGCGGACGGGTACGGCCGCTGGACGGGGCGCGGGCGTTTCGCGCGGGGGCAGGTAGTCGACGGGCGCGTCACGCTCGGCCTTCAGCCGGGCGCGGAGGGCGGCGCGCTCCTGTTCCTCCTTGAGGCGCTGCTCCTCGCGGGCCCTCTTCGCGGCTTCCCGTTCGGCCTCGCGTGCGGCGCGTTCGGCTTCTTTGGCGGCCTTCCGTTCCTCGCGAGCCTGGCGCTCCGCCTCGCGGGCGGCTTCCTTGGCGGCCTGGGCGTCGGCTTTCTCCTGGGCGATGCGCTCCTTCTCGGCGAGGCGTGCGGCCAATGCGGCCTCCTTGGCGGCACGGGCGGCCTCCGCCGCGGAGTCGGGATCGGACGCGTCGCCGAGATCGTCCGGATGGCGGCGGTCCGCCACCCAGTCCGTCAGCTGGGCGATGGCGGAGATGATGTTGCGCGGTCCGGCGATGACGAGCAGGGAGATGCCGACGAGGATGAACATGAGCACGCTGGCGCCGAACGGGGCGAGATGGTAGGCGAGACAGCGCGTCATCACGAGATATCCGACGGCGCCGCCGGCGTTCGGCTCGATGTTCAAGTCGCGCTGGATGCGGAGGATCAGGTCGCGCAGGGAGGGCGGGACGATCGGCGAGGAGTCCGCCACCTGCAGCAGGCAGGTGACGGAGAAGATGAAGAGCGTGACGCCCAGCGTGCGGCGCCCGGGGTGGAAGGTCTTCCCCAGCACGAGGCGGAAGCCGATGTACACGCAGAGCACGGGCACGCTCCAGACGCCGAGCCCGATGAGCTGGTACCCCGTGTAGGCGAACCAGTCTCCGGCCATGCCGATGAGATTGTGGGTCGGGACCGCGGCGGGGATGCGGAGGTCGCAGATGGAGGCCCAGTCGTAGGAGCAGAGCGCGAGGAGCGGGAACAGCGCGACCGGAAACATGAAGAAGCCGATCACGCGGCGGCGCGTGCTGGATTCCGTTTCGGATGGGGCTGCGGACGTGGACTGCATGGGTCGGTGACCTTCACTTGCTTCTTGCTTTTCTGAAAATCGGCGAGTCGGAGTGGCCGCGGGTCGTCGAGAGGGAGTCGCGCACGGCATAGAACACGATGATGGCGAGGATCAGCGCCAGGATCTTGAGCCCGATGTTGCTCGTAAAGAACGCGATGATCGTCTTCATGTCTGCTCCTTCCCCTTGTCGCCGCCGTTCGTCGCGGCCTTCGCGGCGGCGTCGTGATGGCGCCGGAACAGCTTGGCGGCCTTGTCCGTGCGGCGCTTCATCCAGTCGGCCATCGACTCGGCCGCCGTCTTCTGCTGCGGCATGGCCTTGCGGATCCAGCGCAGGACGGCCATGCGCGAATCCTCCTCCGCGTCGGGATAGCGGATGAGGCGCCCGTTGTGCGCCACGGACACGCGCCCCGTTTCCTCGGAGACCACGATCACGAGCGCGTCCGTCTGCTCCGTCAGCCCCACCGCGGCGCGGTGGCGCATGCCGGAGGTGGAAAGGTCGCCCTTGCTGGAGACGGGGAAGAGGCAGTGCGCGGCGGCCACGCGGCCGTGGCGGATCACCACGCCGCCGTCGTGGAGCGGCATCGGCTCCGTGAAGATGGAGAAGAAGAGCTCGGACGAGATGAGCGCGTCGAGCGCCACGCCGGTCGTCTCGACGCCGCGCAGGGAGATGCCGCGCTCGAACGCCATGAGCGCGCCCGTGCGGCGTTTGGCAAGCTTGAAGATGATCGTCGTGAAGTCCTCGGGCGTGATGCGGCGGTTCAGGAGGGCGCGCGTGCGGGCGCGGTCCTGGAAGAGGAACGAGCCCATCGTCGCGAGGATGCGCCTGATCTCGTCCTGGAAGATGACGACCGAGGAGAGGGCGAGGTCGAGGAGCAGCCAGCGCACGATGACGGAGAGCACGTCGAAGTGGAAGACGAGCGTGAAGCCGATGAAGAGCGCGAAGAGCACGCCCGCCCCCATCAGCACCTGTCCGAAGCGCGATCCGCGCGCGCCCTTGAGGATCGCGTAGATCACCATGTAGAGGATGAAGATCTGGATGACGTCCGGCACGTAGGACATCACTTGATGCCATTCCATGTCGCGCCTCCTTCCTGTTGGGCGAGCGCGCCGACCACGGCCAGCGCCTCCTTCGTTTCCTTGACGTCGTGCACGCGCACGACGCTCGCGCCGCACATCGCGCACCACACGGCTGCGCCCACGCTGCCGCCGAGGCGCCGGGCGGGTTCGCCCTCGCCGCTGAGCGCGCCGATCACGCGCTTGCGCGAGACGCCCACGAGCACGGGTCCCCGCGCCGCAAGCGCGCGGAGCGAGCCGAGGATCGCGACGTCCTCCTCGCGGGTCGTGCCGAAGCCGACCATCGGGTCCTGCAGCACCTGCGCGCCGACGGGCCGGTAGTCCTTCGCGGGCA
>JAFRNO010000179.1 GCA_017430155.1 Kiritimatiellia bacterium
AAATCCGCGCGGGGGCCCCAGCTTCCCACGAGGAAGCCGAGCAGGCACGCGAACGGCAGGAGATAAAAGGCTAGATATTTCTTTCCCATGCAGGACTCCTTGCGTATTGCAGACACTTCATTTCTCAAGGGTGAGAAGGATGGGCTTCGCGCTCGGCTGGAGCGTGACGGACATCACGTTGCCGAAGAACCTGAACGGCACCGCCGCGCCGTCCGCCTTGACGGCGGAGGGCTTCTGCACGCGAGAGAAGAACACCTTGTACGGCGCCTTCGGCCATGCGGCGACTTCCACGCGCGCAAGCTCGCCCGCCTGCGGCGCCTGCGCCGTCGCGCGTCCCGGCACGTGGAGAAGCGTCTTGCCGCGGGCGCGGATGACGCGGTAGTACGGCAGGCCGATGAAGTTGCTCACGTTCTCCTGCACGGTGCCCGGGTTGATCGGCGGGTTGTTGCGTATCTGCGTGACGAGCTGGAAGGAGTCCGGCAGGAGGCCCACCTTCTCGCCGTCGCTCGGGAGGTAGCTCTGGTCCACGCCGCTCGCGGTGATGCCCTTGGCGAGATGACGCCAGAGCGCGGCCTTCTCGGCGTCCGTCTCGATTTCCGCCAAATCGGCGAGGGCAGCGGAATAGACGAGCCCGCACCACTGGACGGGCAGACCGATCCAGTTGGGAGCCGCCCAGTTCGTCGCGCCCATGACGCCGATCGTGGCGTAGCGTCCCACGGGGTTCGGCGCGTCCGTGGGCGGGTCGACGAAGTAGATCATCGTCATGCCGGTGTACGCCCAGTAGCGCGCCCGCTCCAGATAGCGCGGATTGCCCGAAAGCAGGTAGCCCCTCACATAGCAGTTGACGATGTTGCCCGACGCGAGGATGTCCGGCGTGTGGAGCGGCATCTCCCACGGCTGCGCGCCGCGCGGCACGTCGTTGCCGTAGATTTCGGTGAACTTGTCGAGGACGGCCAGCGTCTCGGCGATCAGCCCTTCGTCGCCCGTCCAGAGCGCGCCGGAGAGCATGCCGGAGACGGCCATCGCCGTGTAGCCGTTGCAGTGGTCGGCGCCGAGCGTCTCGCCGTAGTCGGGCTTCTTGTCATTCGGCTTGCGCCAGATGCGCTTGCCGCTCGCGAGCTGGCGCGCGATGCCCTTGGACTGGCCGCCTGCGGCGATGGCGTAGGCGATCGGGTCGCCGAACACGAGCGGCGCAGCCGGACGGTGGACGTGCGACACGCTGCCGCCCCAGCCCTTCCGCACGCCGGAATTCTCGGGAAGCGCGGCGATCATCTCGTTCGCCGCCTTTGTCAGGCGGGCGGCGGCCGCGGCGTCGGGCGTGGCGGACGCGAGCCAGAGCATAAGCGCCGGCACGTCCGAGACGGGGTTCGGACGCCACCGTTCGCCAAGGGCGTGGCGGCAGCCGCTCGCCCCTTCGCGGATGCCGGAGTCAAGCCAGCCGCGCGCGAGCACGTCGCAGCTCTTGGCCGCCTCGAGCGCGGGCGTGGGCGACAGCTTCGCGAGCGGGTAGCGCGCCTTCAGCGCGTCAGTCACGTCGCCGCCCGCGCCCGTCGAGAGCGTGGTCTCGACCGCGCCGGAGGTAAAGGGCACGGCGGCGAAGAGGCGCGTGTCGCTCTCGCGCCGCGCCGCGCCGACGCCGGGCGCCCAGAGCGCGAAGAGGTGTCCGCCCGACTTGAACTGGCGGTCGGGCGTGTCGAAGACGGGCGCGAACGGCCACTCGGCGCAGTTGGGATTCGTCCACTCGAGCGCGAACCAGCTGGACGCGTCGGCGAGCGCCATCATCGGGTAGCAGAACTTGTGCGCGGCGGGGATGAGGCGGTTCGCCTGCGGTCCGCGCAGTTCCTTCTCGTTGGACGACGGCTCGTCGGCGAGGTACTCGATGCCGGGCAGGAGCGCCTGCGTCTTGTGTCCGTTCGAGGCTCGGTCAACGAAAAGTGTCATGTAGGGAATGTGGTAGACCTCCGCCGGGCGGTCGACCGCGACGTCGGTACGCACGTTCAGTGTCGAGCCGGCGGCGGTAAACGTGCGCGACCACGTCCACGTGCGGCCAGAGGCGTCCTGCATGGCAAATGCCGCGGTGATCGTCGAGTCCTTGATTCGTATCTTGCCGGTTGCGCGGTTCCAGTCAAGCGTTTCGGGCTTGCCGTCCAGTCCCTTGATGACGAACGGCTCGTTCGGATAGCCCTCCGCCCACGTCTTGCCGTTGGCCAGGAAGGCGAACGCGCCCATGCGTGAACCGTGGCGCAGTTCCCAGCCTTCCCCCTTCAGGACGAGCGATTCACGCGGTAACGCCAGTGGCGGCGGCGCGGAGAAGTTCGGCGTCCATTCGGCCGTCACGTACGAGGCGCGCAGGTGGCGGTACTCGACGGTGGTGAACGTGGCGCTCTTGCCGGGCGGGTCGATGCGCAGGGCCAGCGCCCCCGGGCCGATGAACCCGACGGGAAGTTCGGCGGCGAACGTGGAGCACGGCGCGGGGCCGACGGGCATGAGGCGCGTCGACTCCAGCTCGTTGAAGTGGCCTTTCTGCGGATGCCAGAAGATCTGGAACGAGTGCGGATCGGCGATGGGGGCCGTCTCCAGCTCGATGCGGAGATACGCGGCGCCGGGCGGGGGCGACGGCATCGCGTAGGTGGCGTGCGCGACGCACCAGGGGTCTCCGTCCGTCACGTCGAACGCGTAGCCGGTCGCGGTCTGCCGGGCGTTCGCCACGTGGTTGTGCGCCCGCCAGGGATGTCCGGCGCGCGAGAAGTCGACCAGCTCGTGCGCCAGCGCGGCGCCCGCCGCCAGCGCGGCAATGACCAAAAACGCTCTTTTCATGTCTGTTCCTCTCAGTGCCTTTTTTCGTGTCGCACGATTATAGCATATTCCGCGCCCGCAGTGCGTGTTTTGTGCTATACTATTTGCGCACATGGCCACACGCGCGAACAAAGCCGGGCAGACGATGGTCGAATACATCATCGTGTTCGTCATCCTGCTGGGCGTCGTGGGCGCCCTGACATGGTTCGTCAGGGCGGCGAAGTCGTCCGCGGCGCGCACGACGACGCTGGTGACGTGTGACTATCCTTAACAGGAGGCAAAAGATGAAGGCACGCAAGAGCAAAAAAGGCCAGACGATGGTGGAATACATCATCATCGTGGCGTTGATCGCGATTTCGCTGATCGCGGTGTTCATGTACTTCGGCCGCGCGACCGGCAAGAAGGTCGCGGGCGCGGCCGCGGCCATCTCCGAGGAGGAGGGCGGCAAGGCCAAGAGCGCCGTCGAGGACATCGACGAGAACACGATCAAGAAACTCGGCGAATGACGGCGGCGCCGGCGCATATCCGCGCCGACGCCCGCACGCGATCCGGTCGGCGGGAGGGACAGGCGATGGTCGAGACGGTCATCGTCATGTTCTTCCTTTGTCTCGCCTTCTTCTGCGTGTACGAATACGCGAACCTCCTCACCGCGCACACGGTGGTGAACTACGCCGCGGCCCGGGCCGCCCGCGCGCGCACTGTGGGGTTCAACGACTTCATGGTCACGCAGACCGTGCGGGTGGCGACCGCGAGCGTGGCCGGCGAATGCCGTTCGCAGGACGGCAAGGGCGACGACCTCTCCACCGGAACGCTCGTGAGCCGCATGGGCAGCTACCTCGAAGCCGAGAACGAGGGCGACACGAGGGGCATCCTCGACTTCGACCTGTGGGACTCCGACAAGCTGGGGTGGTCGGCCGACGAGCCCGGCGGCGAGAACGCCGAGCTCACCATCCACGTCTGGCAGCGCCGTCCCCTCTACGACGGCGAAGAAGACCTCCGCGAAGTCCGCGGAGAGGCCGGCATCGAAAGCCACTATCCGCTCTACCTGCAATGACGGACCGCGCGCGGAAGAGCGGGCAGATCGTGCTCGTGCTGGCGTTCATGCTGCTGGGGCTCCTGCTCCTCGCGCTCGTGGGCGTGGACGCCTTTCTCGCCTCGCACCGCAAGAACCGCATCCAGAACGCCGGCGACGCGGCCGCGCTCGCGGCGGCTCGCTGGCAGGGCATCACGCTCAACGCCCTCGGCGCGCTCAACCTCGCGAAGATCGATGCGCTCTGCAAGGTCGGCGACCCGACGGCGAACCCGGCGGCGTGGGACGCCGCCACGAACATCTGCGAGCGCCTCACCGCCCTTCAGGAGCGCATCGCGTTCGCGGGACCTCTCAGGGGCTTCTACGCCGCCCAGCGCGCCGCGCAGAAGAACGGCCTTGACGAGCCGGACGACGGCATGGCCGCGCTCGTCGCCGAGGCGGCGTCCCGCGCGTCGATGCTGGAGGGCTCCGAGCTCTGGCCGGAGAAGGCGGAGGACTACGCCGACATGCTGCGGGGCGCGGCGCGCGACGGCGTCTTCGCGGGCGCGGACAACGCGCAGTTCTTCAACTTCGCCATCCAGGCGAATCACCCCCTCTACTCCAAGGCCTTCTACGAGGCCGTGGCAGGCGAGGACTGGTGCTGGTTCTACCTGCACGGCGGCATGAGCGACCTGCTCGCGAGCTTCTCCGGCTGGGGCGACATCCCCTTCGCCGGCGCCGGATCCCCGGAGAACCCGGAGTTCTTCGGCACCGGCGTCCGCACCGTGCGCGGGGCACTCGCCGACTTCAACCTCGACTGGACCGAGCCGCAGACGCGCGCCGCCGTGCGCGAGCTCGCCGACCGCAACGGCTGCCCGAACGTGAACGACTTCACCCTTCAGCAGTGCGGCGTGGTCACGAACCGGCACCTCGCCTGGGTCGCCTACGGCCCCGGCTGGCACGCCTGGAACCGCATGCACAGGTCCGACGCCGCGCGCCTGCCGCTCGTCTCCGACGTGAAGGAGAAATACGACGTGCAGGGCGCGTTCGCCGCCGCGCGCGTCCGCCAGCTCCTCGAGCCCTTCACGCCCGGCGTGTCCCGCCGCGTCAACGTCTGGACCGCCGCCGCGAAGCCCTTCGGCGCCATCGAGGAACGCACCGTCACGTGGAACGGCGAGTTCCCGCTCGTGACGCCCGCGTTCACGGACGTGCGCCTCGTGATGCTCGGCGCCTTCGACGAGTCGAGCCTCAACATGGCCGACCGCGAGTGGGTGACGCACACGCGCGACCACATCCAGCCGCCTGGCTCGGTCGCGCACGCGAACGGCTGCCCCTACTGCGCGGTCTTGAAGAAATGGGAGGATCCCGCATTCCGCGCGGCAGGCGCGGCCTGGCTCGCGGAGAACGGGGCGGACCAGTGCCGCCGCCCGACCGGCGGCGGCGCGCCGGGAGGAGGTACGCGCTATGCGCACTGACGTCTCCAGACGCGGCCAGGCCATGATCGAAATGGCAATCGGCATGCTCGTGTTCGTGCTGATCGTGGGCGGAATGCTTTCGCTCGGCTCGATCATTCCCGAGTCGATGCGGCTCCAGACGATGGTGCGCCGCATGGCTGGCTACGAAGCGCAGTGCAACACGTCCGGCAGCTCCGACGGCATGCCGCTGCCCAACCTGCAGTACGTGCTGACCGAACCGGAGATCCAGCCCGTCACCACGACGGGGTTCTTCACCGACGCATCGACCCGCCCCCTCGAGTTCCGCTCCCAGGCGCTCAACTTCGCCATTGACATCGAACCCGGCACGGCCGAATGGGTCTGGGGCGGCGAGACCACCTTCCGGGGAATGGAGGAATGCCACATGCCGATCATGAAGATCCCCGAGTTCGCGGTCGAGGGGGTGGTGCCATGAAGACGCGCCCTGTCATCGTCGCCGCCGCCTTCTTC
>JAFRNO010000180.1 GCA_017430155.1 Kiritimatiellia bacterium
GCGGTCTGCAAGGCCGCTTTCCGAGGGGCTTCCGCCCCGGTGCGCCGTCGCCGTCGGCAACGAGGCCCACGGCGTCAGCGCCGGGCTCGAGGCGCGCGCGGCGGGCGCGCGCGTGTTCGTCGCCGAGGGCTTCACCTGCTTCGGCGGGATGGGGACGGCGGCGCGCGTGCCCGTCTTCATGCCGTGGAGCGACGGCGTGCACGACCTGATGCAGGGTTTCGGCTCGCGCTTCCGCGCGCGGCTGAAGGCGGCGGGCGGCATGCCGGGACAGGGGGGCGCGTTCGACTTCGAGGTCGTGAAGCGGGTCTACGACGAGGTGATGGCCGAGTCCGGCGCGGACTTCCTCTTCCAGACGCGCGTCATCGACGTGGTGCGGGAGGGCGACGCGGTCACGCACGCCGTCGTGGCCGCGCCGAGCGGCGTGTGGGCGGCGAAGGCGAAGGTGTTCGTCGACGCCACCGGCAATGGCGACGTGGCCGTGCAGGCCGGCGTGCCGTTCGAGAAGGGCGACGCGACGGGGCACATGATGCCGGCCTCGCTCCTGACGTCGTGGATCGGCATGGACTGGGACCGCTGGGCGAAGGAGCGTCCCACGGGCGTGCCGCAGCCGTTCGGCGTGGAGCTCGCGCGCGCGTCGGCGGACGGCGTGTTCGCGGAGCCCGACCTGCACATGCCGGGCCTCTACCGCTTCGACAACGGCTACGCCACTGCGAACATCGGGCACGTCTTCGACCTCGACGGCACGGACGAGCGGTCTCTCACGAAGGGGTACGTGCGCGGACGCGCCTCGATGAAGGAGTACGAGCGCTACTTCCGCGAGTACCTCAAGCGCGGGACGGAGAACATCCGTCTCCTGGAGACGGCCGCGCACATGGGCGTGCGCGAGACGCGCCGCATCGCGGGCGACTACGCGATGACGCTCGACGACTACATGAAGCGGGCCGTGTTCCCCGACGAGATCGGCCGCTACTCCTACCCGATCGACATCCACCCGTCGAACGCGACGAAGGAGGCGTACGAGCTCCACCGCAAGGAGTTCGACCGCCTCTACCGCTACAGGCGCGGCGAAAGCTACGGCATCCCCTACCGCATCCTCTGCGCGAAGGGCGTGCGGAACCTCCTCGTGGCGGGGCGGTGCGTCTCCACCGACCAGAAGGTGCAGGCCTCGATCCGCGTGATGCCGGCGTGCTACATCACGGGGCAGGCGGCCGGCATGGCCGCCGCGCTCGCGTCCGCCGGCGCATGCGACGTGCACCGCGTGGACGTCAAGGCGCTGCAGGCAAAGCTGAAGGACTTCGGCGCCTACCTGCCAAATGCGTAAGACGCCCGGATGGCGGCATCCTCGGTCTGCGGCAGTTTAGCGCCACGCGCGGGCGCACTTGTGGTATAATATGCGCCGTTTTTTCGAAGGAGAAGAGTCAACATGTCAGATAAACGCCGCATAGTCGTCACGAGCGCGCTCCCCTACGCGAACGGGGACATCCACCTCGGCCACCTCGTCGAGTACATCCAGACCGACTTCTGGGTCCGCTTCCAGAAGATGCGCGGGAACGAGTGCGTGTACGTGTGCGCGGACGACACGCACGGCACGCCGGTGATGATCCGCGCGCGCGCGGAGGGCATCACGCCCGAGGAACTGATCGCGCGCAGCCATGCGGCGCACCTGAAGGACTTCACCGACTTCGAGGTCGCGTTCGACAACTATTACACCACCAACTCGCCCGAGAACAAGGCGCTCTCCGAGCAGATCTTCGCCGCCGCTGAGAAGCTCGGCTACATCACGGCGAAGAGCTCGCCCCAGCTCTACTGCACGCACTGCGGCATGTTCCTGCCCGACCGCTACGTGAAGGGCACCTGCCCGAAGTGCGGCTCCGAGAACCAGTACGGCGACAGCTGCGACAAGTGCGGCGCCACGTACGGTGCCGAGGAGCTCGGCCATCCCGTGTGCACGACCTGCGGCGCCACGCCCGAGGTGAGGGACTCCGAGCACCTCTACTTCGAGCTCGAGCCCCAGCACGAGTACCTCGAGAAGTGGATCCCCTCCCACACGACGAGCGACATCTCCAACAAGCTGCTCGAGTGGTTCAAAGAGCCGCTGCGCGGCTGGTGCATCTCGCGCGACGCGCCGTACTTCGGCTTCGAGATACCCGGCCATCCCGGCAAGTTCTTCTACGTGTGGGTGGACGCGCCGATCGGCTACATCGCCTCGCTCTCCAACTGGTGCGCGGCGCGCGGCGAGAAGCTCGAGGACTGGTGGAACAACCCGGACGCAGAACTCTACCATTTCATCGGCAAGGACATCATCCGCTTCCACTGCCTCTTCTGGCCCGGCATGCTCCATTCTGCCGGGTTCAAGACGCCTACGAAGGTGTTCGTGCACGGGTTCCTCACCGTCAACGGCGAGAAGATGTCCAAGTCGAAGGGCACGTTCGTGAACGCCCGCACGTACCTCGACCACCTGCCGGCGAGCGCGCTCCGCTACTACTATGCGTGCAAGCTCGGCGGCACGACGGACGATCTGGACCTCAACCTCCAGGACTTCGTCACGCGCGTCAACTCCGACATGGTGGGCAAGATCACGAACCTCGCCTCGCGCGGCGCGCAGATGCTGAACAAGAGCCTCGGCGGACGCCTCGGCGCGCTCGACGAGGAAGGGCGGAAGCTCGTGGAGTTCGCCCGGTCCCGCGCGGACGCGATCGCGGCCCACTACGAGGCGCGCCGCTTCTCGCAGGTGCCTGTGGAGGTGGCGAAGATCGCCGACGCCGCGAACGAGTACTTCGACCGCCGTGAGCCGTGGAAGACCGTCAAGGTTCCCGAGACCGCGGAGCTTACGCGCACGACGCTCACCACCGTGCTCAACGTGTTCCGCATCCTCGCGATCTACCTGCGGCCGATCCTGCCGTCCTACGCGGACAAGGCGGCCGCGCTCTTCGGCGAGCAGCCCTACGCGTGGGCGGACCTCGCGAAGACGCTCGAGAACGCGCCGATCGGCGCCTACACCTACCTCGCCACGCGCATCGACGCGAAGCAGGTGGAGGCGATGGTCGAGAAGGCCAAGGTGAAGCCCGCCGAGTCCGGCGAGGTAGCGCACGAGAGTCGCGCCTCGAAAAACAAAAACAAGCAAAGCCAAGAAGTCGAGGAGGCGGGCTTTAGCCCGCTCAAGCCCGAAATCGCTTTCCCCGACTTCGAGAAGCTCGACCTGCGCGTGGGCACGGTGCTTTCGTGCGAGATCGTGCCGAAGTCGTCGAAGCTGCTCAAGATCGTGTTGGACGCGGGCGGCCTCGGGAA
>JAFRNO010000181.1 GCA_017430155.1 Kiritimatiellia bacterium
AACAGGACGCCGAAGGCGAGTCCCCAGCGGCGGTAGGGTTCGTCCGCGGCCCCGGCGGCGAGCGCGCCCAGCTGGGCGGCGAGGGCGAACGCCTCGCCCGTCTTGCCCGCGCACATCGACACGTAGTTCGCCGTGCCCGCCACGCCGAGCAGGTCGTCGCCCTGCCCCTCGCAAAGGCGCAAGTGGGATGCGACCGTGGCCTCGAGCATCTGCGCGGCGCGCGCGAAGCCGCTCTTTGCAATCAGCATGTAGCCGTGGGCCACGAGCCAGTCGCCCACGGCGATCGCCACCGGCACGCCGTGCTCCTTCCACACGGTGGGCCGGTCGTAGCGCGTCTCGTCGCCGTCCTGGATGTCGTCATGGACGAGCGACGCCTTGTGGAAGCTCTCCACGGCCTCGCACACGGGGGAGAGGTCGCCCGTCCCCCCGCATGCGTCGAAGACCGCCTGACAGAGACGCGGCCGCAATCGCTTGCCGCCGCGTCCCGCGAAGTCCCGTGCGATGTCCGCGATGCGGGACACTTACTTCCCGAACACTTCGATCTCGATGTAGTTGTTCACCGGCTCGCTCGTGGAGCCGTTCGAATAGCAGCGCACGTAGCGGCCCTTCGTGAGCTTCGCGTCGACCGGACGGCCGTCGTTGCGCTCGCGGTACTCCTTGTCGGTGCCCTTCTTGCCGAGCTTCGCGGAGTCGTCGTGGTCGTTGTTGAAGATCGTGGTGACGCCCTCGAGGAACTTCGGGTCGTTCGAGATCTGCATGATCACGTCCTTGTACACGCGCTCGTCGCCCTGGTCGTGCCACACGCACACGGCGGAGATCACGTGCTCGGCTCCGAGGTCGAGCTGCACCCACTGCACGCCGCCGGGGAGCTGGAGCATCGAGGTCGCGTCGGGCGTCTTGTCGCCGTCGACCACGTATTCGTTCTCGCCCGTCACCGCCTCCTCGGACGTCGTGACCTTCGTGTCCTCCGTGGTGAGCTTCTTCGCGTACTCGGGCTCGACCATGATCGGCGGACGGAGCTTGCCCGGACCGCGGTCCGGCTCGAGGTTGTCGCTCTTGATTTCCTTCGGCGTGCCGCTCGAATGGGGCGGAGGCAGCTCAAATTTGATCGCGACCTTCTCCGCGAACGCGGCGACGGCCGCGAGCGCAAGGGCTGACATTACCAACTTCTTCATCTTGACTGTTCCTTTCTTTGAAAACGGACCGCATTAGTTTATCAGATGCCGGCGCAGTTGTCCATGCCTTACGCGCGTCAGAAGAGGCCGCCGTTCACGGAGATCACCTGGCGCGTCACGTAGGCGGCGTCCTCGCGGAAGAGAAACGCCACCACGGCCGCCACCTCCTCGGGCGTGCCGAAGCGCCGCATCGGGATCGCCTTGCGCACCTCGTCGGGAAACTCGAGCGACGCGGCCATCTCCGTGTCGATCACGCCCGGCGCCACGGCGTTCACCGTGATGCCGCGCTTCGCGAGCTCCACCGCGAGCGCCTTCACCGCGCCGATCACGCCCGCCTTCGCCGCCGAGTAGTTCACCTGCCCGCGGTTGCCCGCGATTCCGCTCACGCTCGAAAGCGCCACGATGCGCCCGCGGATGCGGGCGGAGACCATCGGCATCACGAGCGGCTTGAGCACGTTGTAGAAGCCGTCGAGGTCCGTTCGCAGCACGCGGTCCCAGGCGTCTCCTTCCAGCGCGGGGAACGGCGCGTCGGCGGAGACGCCCGCGTTGAGCACCACGCCGTAGTAGGGACCGTTCGCCGCGACGTCCGCCTCCAGCACGCGACGCGCCTCCTCGCGGTCCGCAACATCGAAATGCAGGTCCGCGTCCGGACTCCGCACCGCGTGCGTCACCACGTCGAAACCGTCCGCCCGCAGCCGCGCGGCGATCGCCTTGCCGATGCCGCGCGACGAACCCGTCACCAAAACGCGCTTCATGTTTTTCCCTGCTCCTTGATGAATGTGCCGAAATCCGGCGGACGGTACGCGTTGATCGCCGCCTCCGCCACCACGGCGCCCGCGTCGTCCACGACCGTACACGCGAACGCCGCCGTCTCGGCGTCCCAGAACGTGCTCGCCGCCGTCACGCGGTACGTGCGGCCCGCCGCGAACGAATCAGCATGCAAAGTCAGGCGCCGCGTGCCGAGGAGGAGTCCCGGACGCGCGGGCTGCCCCGGATCGCGTTCCTTGTCGAAGCAACCCGCGAGCGCGGCCGCCGCCTGTGCCATGAACTCGATCGCCGCCCAGTTCGGCACGCCGCCGAGCGCCTGGGAATAAAGGACGTGCGCAGGCGTGATGGAAATGGTCGCCGTGAGAGAGCGCGCCTCGGAATCAAACGACTCCACGGCGTCGAGGAACACCATCGGCGCGCGGTGCGGGAGAAGGTCGTCGAGCGTCCAGGTCATGTATCCTCCCGTGCGAGCACCACGCTCGCGTTCGAGCCGCCGAAGGCGAAGGAGTTGGAGAGCGCGGCGCCCGCAACGTCGCCCGCCTGCAGCTTCAGCCAGCAGATCGCCGCTTCCACGGCGCCCGCCGCGCCGAGGCAGTGTCCCGTGAACGGCTTCGTGGATTCATACGCCGTAAACGACTCGCCGAACACGCGCCGCACGGCCTTCATCTCCATCTCGTCGTTCGCCTGCGTGCCCGTGCCGTGCAGGTTGAGGTA
>JAFRNO010000182.1 GCA_017430155.1 Kiritimatiellia bacterium
CGCTCTACATACCGAAGGGCACGTACCGCATGTCGGCGACGCTGATGGTGACCAACCGCTGCTCCCTCCAGCTGAACCGAGGCGCGACGCTGAGGGCGGAGAAGGAACTCGCCTACGTGGTGAAGATCGACGCGCGCCCCTGGGGACGCGCAAGAGCCGTCCCGTGACCATTTCCGTGGCAACGGAGGAGATGAACCGAATGTTCCCAGGCGCCGGACCGGGCAAGGAGGTCGTCATACGCGCGCGGGCCACGACGCCGGACACCAAGACGGTAGAGGTGTCCTTCACCCAGAATGACGGCTTCACCTGGGGCACGAATCTGCCCCTGCGCGCAGAGTGGACCGAGACGCGCATCCCGCTCTCGGAACTGAAGTTCTTCTCCCACTGGAGGAAAGACGGCACACAACCTCCGGCCGGCGGCCTTGACGTCCGCAAGCTCCAACGCATCACGCTGTTCTACGGCATCTGGCTCTGCCGGGATTCGGCAGACCGTCCCCACGGCTTCGAGGTCTCGTCCATCCGCATCGTCGGCCGGGGAAAGTAATTTCCTTTTTGCAGAGTTGCGAAAAAAGCTGGCGTATGATATGATAACGCCACATAGCACTTTAATCTTGACAATTCTGCGCGCGACGCAAGCTGTGCGCGCCGAAGTGAAAGCGAGTAGAGAATGCATATTGGATCATCAGTCATGCGTGCGGCAGCGATGGGAATTGCCTGCTTCTGGGCCCTGTCGGCCACGGCCGAAATCTGGACGATCACCGTCCCCGCCGGCGAGACGAAGGACTTGAAGACATGCGCGGACGCGCTCTTCGCCGAGAAGGGCCACGAGTTCGCGCCTGACGACATCATCGAGAAATACGGCGAGGGACGTCTGGTGTCGACCAACCTGTGGAAGACCGTCACCCTCGGCCTGCGCGTGAAGGAGGGCGTCTGGGAGGCGCGCGTCCTCGGCGACCTGCTCGGAGGGAACTTCGTTACCGTCTCCAGCGGCGCATCGGTGCTCGTCAACAACAAGGCCACCAACGGCTCGGCGATGTGCAACTACAAGACTTTCTACCTCAATGGACACGGGCATGCCGACGCCGTTGTCAACGGAGTCACCGGCGCGTTGGTCTTCGGAGGAAACGAGAACTACGAGGTGATGAATCGCTGCACGTTCGAGCTCCAGAGCGACGCGACGATCGCACTGGGCCTCGCGAGGCAATTTGGCATGTTCACTTACGGCATCATCAACCAGAACGGACACAAACTCACCCTGCTCGGCGGCGGACATACGCTTGGAAGCAACGGCAACACTACCGGACTCTATCAGCTCCGCTTCCGCTATGGCTACGGCTTTACGAACACAGCCGAGATCGTCGTGGACGGCGGCGCGCTCGTGGCGCACAACACCACGTACTGGGCTCGACCGAACAAGGTGCCGCTCTGCACGGTCAAGAATCGCGGCGCGTTCGGACCGGACGGGCAGTCGTTCGCTGACTGCTTCGCCCTCGTCTCCTTCGAGCCGGGCACGTTCATCGCTTCTGCGGGAGCGTCGACGATCACACTGCCTCCCTTGGAGGGGTGCCCGTTCATCTGCGCGAATGTCACCCCAACCATCAACAAGGCCTGGACTGTTCGTGCGGACGAAATCGCCACGGGTGTTTCGCTCGGCGCGCGGAAAACGCTCACATTCGGCAGTAGCGCGACGCTCGCCGTCAAGAATCTTGACCAGCTCGATGCAGGTACGTCCTATGTGGTTGCCACCTCGTTCGTCTCGGTCGCGGGGATGCCGACGTTCACGTCAAACGTCGACGAGGCGAAACTGTGGAAGACCGTGGCGACGGACTCCAAGACGATCTCCCTCGCCTATGACATCCCGGCTGGCGTGGTGAACGTGCGCGACTGGGGCGTGTTGCCGGGCGCGGCGAACGCGGTCGCGAACGACGCGGCATTCGCCACCGGCCTCGCGAACCTCACCGGCACGGGCAACGTCGTGTTCTTCCCGCAGGGACAGTATTACTTCTCGTCGCCGGTGGGGGTTTCGGCCGCAAGCGGGGTCACGCTTCTCGGCGACAACGGCTGGTCGATGCTGCGGGTGACGGATCCGGCGGCGACGAGCATTCTCTCGGTCACGGGCGGTTCGGACGTGACGGTGACCGGTCTCGGCTTCGCCGACTGCGCGGGCGTGGCCGTGGCGGCCAGCGGCACGGCCAACCTCACCGTCACGAACAACGTGTTCACGAACGTCGTCGGCGCGGTGAGCGGCGTGGACGGTACGTATCCCGTCTCTGCGGCGGACTGCACGGACCTCTACGTGAAGGACAACCGCGTGCGCGGCGGCGCCGCGTACACGAAGCTCGCCTACGTCTCGGGCACGACCACGAAGAAGGAAGGCTCCGAGCCGGATTCCGGCGAGCTGGAGTTCTTCGTGTACGCCAAGGAGGGTGAGTCGAGAACCGAACGCTTCCCCGAAGTCTTCGCGCGCTTCGGGCTGGCGGAGTATCCGGCGGACACGACGCTCGTCAAAACGGGCCTCGGCCGCTTCTACGGTACGAACGACATCGCCATCCGCGACCGCATCAAGCAGATCGTCGTGCGCGAGGGCACCTACGTCGGCACCCACGCGGACGCATGGGGCAGAAAAGATTCCTCCACCGGCAAATCGTACGTGAAGGTGGAGGATGGCGCGACGGCGCTCATCGAAGGTTCTGGGGACGCCCTCAGCGCGCAGCATGTCACCTTCGAAGTCGGCCGTGGCGGCGCGGCGACGTCCGGCGGCGGCTATTCTCTCGCCTTCCGCAGTCCGAGCTGGCGGATCACCTACTATTGCCGCTTTGTCCTGCGCAGCGACACGTTCTTCGGCAAGGTGGACGAAACGCAGGCGGGAGTCTTCAGCCAATCCACCACGGAGCAGAACGGGCACACGCTCGTCCTGAAGGGCATGAACATCAACTCCGACTACCGTTTCCGCGAAAACCACACGTTCCGTTCGCCGGGGCCGATCTACGTCACGAACGCCACCGTCTCGGCCAGCTATGCGGACAACACCGGCTGGAAATGCCCCGACGGCAAGCCGCCGCTCATCTCCTTTGGATCCGGTTCACGCTTCATGCCGGACACGCAGGCTTTCTGCAACGTGTTCGACCTCTACGAATTCGCCTCCGGGGCGATCTTCACCTGCAGGTCGAACAACACGCTGCGAGTTTCTCGTCTCAAGGGGTCGCCCACCGTTAATCTCAACGTGACGCTCACGGTCGGGAGAAACTACATCGCGCGCGCGAGCGACTTGCTGGCGAATAAGCACATCACCGCGAAAAGCACGCTGATATTCGCCCCGGACTGCACGGCGGACGTGGAGGACGCGGAGTCGCTTCTCCTTACTGACACAGGTTACGTGCTGGCCACGTCCGACGTCGCGATCTCCGGCCGTCCGAAGAAGAGCCTCGCGCTCATGGCGGCGGGGTGGACGACATCGCTCTCCTCCGACGGCAAGACGCTGCGCCTCATCCCCGTCGGCGGCACGACGATCTTCGTCCGTTAGGAGCGCCGCCATGGATTCCTCGCGCGTGAGACAGGGACTGTGTGCGCTGGCGGCGGCGCTCGCGTGGGCCGCGTGCGGCGCGACGGCGTTCAGCGTGACGCCGTACGTGCAGCATCCGTCCACGAACGCGATGAGCGTCATCTGGTTCGCGAAGGGCGGATCGGGCGAGGCGGCCACGATTTCGTGGCTTCCGGCGGCGGGCGGCACGACGCGGTCCCAGTCCGTGACGGGGGCGTGGGCAGTGGCGCTTACGAACAACATCGCCTCGAGAAGCGATTCCGCCGTCCACGGCCTGCAGTACAGGTACCGCCATCGCATCGAAGGCCTTGAGCCGGGTACGACGTACAGCTATACGGTCACGCTCTCGGGCGGCGCGTCGTACGCGAACACGTTCCGCACGGCGCCGGGTCCGGACTCGCCTGTCCGCTTCATCTACTACAACGACAGCGAGACGGAACCGGGGTCGACGGGCGCGTACGAGACGTGGGAAGCGTCGGACACGGTGATCGTCTCCAACACGGTCACGGGCGCGACGAGCACGAGGACGACCCGGCCGGGCGGCGTGACGAAGTACTACGTGGACCAGACGGTGGGCTACGCCTCCAACATCGTGCGGATGGTCGAGCGGCAGCCCGACCTCTTCGTGATCGCGGGCGACCTCGCGGCGCAGGGCGGCAAGCAGCAGAACTGGGACGAGTTCTGGCGGCACAACGCGGGCGAGTACAACGACCCTGCCGGCTCCATCCCGATCCTCCCCGCCATCGGCAACCACGACCTGCAGGACGCCACGCCGAAGCCCGCCGGATGCACCGTCAACTGCGAGAATGCGTCGGGCGGCGAGGTGGCGCTGGAGAAGTACCTCTCCTACTTCGAGGTGGAGCCGAACGGCGTGGACTTCTCGGACGTGGACGCGCGCGACCGCAGCCAGCTGTTCCACCGCGTGGACTACGGCCCCGTGACGCTCATATTCCTCGACACGAACAACGGCGACGACTACGACCTGGAGAAGGACACGAACATCTGGCTGTTCCGGGACGCCAACTGTCCCTCCAACCGCTGGGACCTGCCGTCTGCCCGCTCGCCGGACTTCAACCCCGGCTCGCGCCAGTACACATGGCTTACGAACAACCTCGCGGACGCGCAGCGGAAGGCGAAGTTCACCTTCGTGGTGAACCACCACTGCCCGTATTCCGTGGGGTACCACAACCGCACGAACCTCACGGAAAGCAGCGAATGGCTGTCCGCCCGCGCCGTGCGCGCGCTGACGGACACGATGCTCCGCTACGGCGTCGCGGGCTGGCTGTGCGGACACGACGAGATCATGGAGCACTCGCGGGTCGCCGGCACGGAGACGCGTCCCGACGGCACGACGCGTCCAGTCCAGCTGAACATCTTCGACATGGGCACGGCCGGCGACGGTCTGCGCGGCAAGCCGATTGCGAAGGAACCCAACCGGTACGAGGTGTTCCGCGCGCAGAAGGACGCGCCCGAGATCTACGACCAGAACAACGTCCTCGTCGACGGCGGCAAGCACTACGGGCACATGGAGATCAACGTGCAGGAGGTGCGTCCGGGCGTGTGGCAGGCAACCCTGGAGCCGGTGTACATCTTCGTCTACAAAGACGCAAGCGGCAAGGTGCGCGGGTTCGAGCGGCGGGTGTACGACGACGTGGTCGTGCTCACGAAGAACCTGCACGAAGGGCCGCACCGCTTTCACATCACAGTCCGTTGACAAAAAGGAGAATGCGCGAATGAACTCACGAATTGCCACGATGGTTGCTGTCGGCAGCCTGATGCTGTCGGCAGGGGCATTCCAACGTCCCGGCAAGGCCAATTGCGATTTCCGGGAGGCCTTCTCGAAATCAATTGACTGGGACGACTCGTTGCAGTTCAACACGAGTTCGACATACGATGCCAATCTCGGCGGACTCCGCACGGGATATTACACACTGTCGTCCGATCTCGTGACAGGACGGATCGTAATGGACAATGGCATCCAGACGACGGTGTTCGACCTCGGTGAAGGCCGTACGATGACACTGATCGGTGTGAGTTCGTCGCATGCCATTGCGGCGACTGGTCCCGGGTCAGGCGGAACCGTTCAGTTAAAGAGCGGAACGATCCTTCTGCCGGCCACCTACACCGGCGTAACGACCTATCCCTATTTGTCATTGCCGCGTTCGAGCGCTGCCACGGACTCGTACGGACACGATTTGACGTTCATCGTGGGCGGCGGATCGACGGCGGCCTTGTTTGATCTGGGGGGCGTGAACTTGCACTGGGGCACGAACAACTGGCTCGTTGTCACGAACAACGGGTGTGTCGCGGTGAAAGGGAGCGGGACGCTTCTGGCCGATTCCGGCGGACACGCCACCGCCACGCGCAACGGCATCCGCGTGACGGATGGGGGCGTATATTCGAATTCGCAGGTCGGCGTGGTGTTGCCGTTCGAGCTCTTTGGAAAGGCGAACAGCACGGGGAACGTGTTCGAGGTCACGAACGGCGGTCGTATTGAGGGTTGGGAACGCTTCGACTTGAAGGCAAGCGCCGGCAACGTGCTGGCGTTTCGCGGAGAGGCCACGCATCAGACGTTCAACGTGACGAACGCGAACTCGACGTGTGCCATCCGTGGCACGGGAACACGTCTCGAGGTGACAGACGGGGCCGTGTTGGACATCCTGAGCGGGGAATTCAAACGCGGGCGAATCTGGCTGGGTCTTGGTGAAGGCCAGTGCTCAAACGTGCTTCACGTGGCCGGTGCGGGTTCGCGTTTTACGTGCGCGGCGACGGACGGATGCCTGGTCGGGCAATCCTGTTCGGAGGGCAACCGCGTGGAAGTGTGCGACGGCGCGGAAGTCTCCATGCCGAATACGCACATCGGTCAGGGCGGAACGCCCGCGAACCCCGCCAAGAGAAACGTAGTGCGCGTGACGACGGGCGGCACGTTCACGGACTCGCAGACACTCCAGGTGGGTTATGGTGCGGAGAACCCGCTCACGAACGGCAACGCCTGTTCGAACCGGCTGGAGGTCGCGTCGGGCGGCACGGTGAATGCGACAACTCTTCAGATCGGGCAGGCGACAAACTCGTGGGGCAACGTGGTGGACGTGGCCGACGGCACGGTGAACGTGAACAACAACCTCATCTTCGGCAAGTGGGGGCACGACAACCGGATGCGGGTGCATGACGGCGGAAAGGTGACGGTGGGCGGCACGTTCAAGTGGGGGCTGAACGAGAGCGGCGTCGCGTCGAACAACGTGATGGAGGTGTTGTCTGGCGGCGAGGTGGTTGCCAAGCAATTCATCATTTACGGCACGAACCACACGCTCGTTGTCTCGAACGGCACGATTCGGACGACGAACGCGAAGGCCAACGGCATTCAGCTGCCGTGGTACAACAATTCCCGCGACTGGGACTTCACGCTGGAGGTGGCCGGCACGAACCCCGTGCTGCGCGCGGAAGGGACGCCGTCCTCCGCGTACGTCTTTGCCATTCGGCGCGGGGCGAAGGTGCTGTTCCGCGTGCCGCGCGACGGCTACGTGGAACCGCCGCTGCAGGCGCCGAACGGGAAGTTCGGCATCTTCGACGACGACAATGGCAATCTCCCCGACCTGCGGTTCGACGTGTCGGCGTGCGGGATGCATCCGGTCCGCACCGTAATCGCAGAGGGCAATCCGTTGTGGATCAAGTCCAGCACGTTGACCCTGATGCGGGCCAACCTGCCCGAGAACTGCAAGCTGAAGGTGGCGGACGACAAGTTGATCCTCACGGTCAACGAGTTCGGCACGAACATCATCTTCCGATAGAGAAAGGAAAAGTGACATGATACCGCACAAGATCGGAATCTTCGTTATTGCCGCGCAGGCCGCGGTTTGCCTGATGGCGGAGAACCCCAATCGGATCAAGCCGCTGGCGGACGATTTCGTCGTCGTATGCAAGTCGCCGGACCCTCAGCGCGTCTACTGCTTTACGCCGGGGATCTGCCGGTTGCCGTCCGGACGCCTCGTGGCCACGTGCGACCTCGGCGGGCCGGGCGTCAAGGGACCGCGCGGACGCATCTTCGTTTCGGACGACCATGGCAAGACATGGCGCAAGACAGGGGAATTCCCCCTCGCCCACGCGCGGCCGTTCCTGGCGGGCGGGAAACTGTACATCCTCGGACATTCCGGGGACCTCGGCGTTCTGCGCTCGTCGGACGACGGCGAGACGTGGAGCGAAACGGAAATGCTGACGAAGGGCGAGAAGTGGCACCAGAGTGCCTGCAACGTGTGGTATGCCAAGGGGAATGTCTATCTCGTGATGGAACGGCGCGTTCCGTCGCCCGACGGCAGCAATTTCGGCTGGGGAGTCAACCGGATCGAACCCGTCCTGATGCGCGCGAAGGAGACGGACGACCTCACGAAGCGCGAAAGCTGGACGTTCGCCGAGTCGTTCTGCTTCGATTCGATCTTCGGCGGCAATCCAGATCCCGAGCTCGACTATGTGGGCATTCCATGGTATACGGCGTTCACCGCGTTCTGTCCGGGCGTGAAGAACCCGAAGAAGTCGAAGATACCCGCAGGGATGCCGAGGTCCCAG
>JAFRNO010000183.1 GCA_017430155.1 Kiritimatiellia bacterium
ATATTGCCAATGATCAATGTTGCCAATTGCCAATTGGACATTGGCCATTGGCCATTGGCAACATTTTCACATTGGCAACATTTTCACGGCGTCCAGCTCGATCTCGAAGAGCCATTCGTCGCGGCAGACGTCGCAGACCGTCTCGGCGGCGAAATCGCTCGGCAGGCCGCGCGCGGCCAACCATGCCTGCCACGCCGCGCGGAACGACGGCTCCTTGAGGTACACGATTGCGCGCGAGACGTCGGCCCAGCCGTAGCCGCGGCTCTCGAGAATCGCGTACACGGCCTTCATCGTGCAGTCCACCTGCTTCTCAATGTCGCCCACGAAGGCCACCTCGTGGCTGTTGGGCTCGATGGAGGCGGTGCCGCTTACGAAGAGGATGCGCGAATCCGGCCAGAAAATCTCCGCCGCGCGGCTGAAGCTCGAACGGTACGCCATCGCCGGCGCCTGCAGGGGCGATTCCACGATCTCCGCGTGCACGGACGCGTCCTTCGGCTTCACCGCGATCGCGCCCGCCATGATCGCCGCGCCCTCGAGGTTCGCGCTGCCGATGCCCGTGGAGGCGGGGAGGAACGTGTTGAACACGTTCCGCGTCTCGAAGAACGCCGAACGCGCCGCGTTGAACTCGCCGTACCATTCGCACACGCGGTCGATGTAGAGCCACGTGCGCACCACGTGCGCGAACGTCATACCCGCCTCGGCGAGGAGCGCCTCCATCTCGGGGAAGATCGCCGCCGCCTGTGCGCCGCGGGGGGCGGAGAGGTCGGGTGGCAGGACGCCCGCGAGACAGCAGTAGACGGCGTGGTCGTCCTCCCAGACCGTGCCGACGCGGCGGTCGGCACGGACGAGCGGTCGCCTCGGCGAGGCGCCCCTACCAGGCAGGGTAAAGGGGCAGGTTGCGGGAGGGAGGTCGCCGGCGGGGTTCACGAGACGGAACGCCGGCATGTCGGCCCGCACGCGCGCCGCGACCTCGTCGGGAGTTCCCCAAAGACATTCGGATAACGTGTTCACAGTGGATATTTAACCAGTTCGGGGTGAATGATGTGTCACGGGTCTGTCACAGATTCGCGCGGCGGAAACCTCACGGATCCGACAGGTGCGGCGCGTCGTCATCCCAGGA
This sequence comes from Kiritimatiellia bacterium, assembly GCA_017430155.1. Lineage (GTDB taxonomy): Bacteria > Verrucomicrobiota > Kiritimatiellia > RFP12 > UBA1067 > RUG572. The sequence goes on from JAFRNO010000183.1 coordinate 1,121, forward strand.
CGGCACCAGCGGCACGGTCGAGAGACGGTAGTCCTGGGGATTCGGCTTGATGATCCAGCGGTACCACACGTTGTAGACGTTCCTGTACGGGATCCACCCGTAGTGATAGCCCATCGAGTTCGGGGAGAACGGATCGACTATGTCGACGCGCGTCTGGAACGGATGCGCCGAATCCGCCGCGCCGAAGGAGCCCGGCTTCAGGGTGTACTGCTGCAACGGAAGGTAATCGCCGGCCGCGTCCGGCTTCTGGAGCGCGCCCGTGACGATGAACACCGCGCTCGTCCAGTTCTGGGCGCTCGTCAGTTCGGAACTGCCCAGCCCGTCGTAGACATGGCCGTTCAGGCGGTCCGGCGGCCAGACGCGGGGCGCCGCCGCCAGCGGCGAGGTGTTCGTGATCATCATCGTCACCGTCATGTAGACGTTCGTCAGCGTCGTGCCGTCGTTCATCACCTTCCCGTACGGTTCGATGGACGGCTCGCCGCTCGAGACCTGCGCGCCCGCGCCGGCCACGAACCAGATGTTGCTGCCGCCGTAGACGGGCGCCGCGTGCACGGGCGGGATGTTGAGCCAGTACATTTCCGTGAGCGTGAGCGGGATCTTCGACGTGCCCGAGAGGTCGCGGTAGATCGCCTGGCTCAGGTCGCCCGGATCGTAGCCCGGATATTCATTGTGCAGCCAGGCCAGCACGGCGGAGCTGTAGGTGTTCTCGGGCGTGAGCCCCCATTCGTTCGCAAGCGTGTTGTCCTGCTCCACGTCGATCTTGATGTCGAGCGTGTTCGACACGGAACCGAGGTTGAGCGAGTAGAGGCCCGTGTGGCCGCGCGCGTCCGGAACCTCCGTGCCGTTGATCGTGCAGGAGCCCAGCTGGTACCAGTTCGTGACCTGCAGCACGATGTTCGTCGACGTGCCCTCCGGCACCACGATCACCGCGCTCGTGCCCATGTCGCGCCCGCCGTAGAACTGCTTCGAAAGATCCGGCTGCAGGAGCGTGGAGTAGATCCACACGTTCCCGCCGAAGGGCTCGAGGAAGTAGCCCTCCGGCACCTCCTGGAGTTTGCCGTTCTTCATCTTGTTGATCTCGGCCGACGTGCACGTCATGTAGTTCGTCCAGCAGGTCTCGTCCTCGCCGTGGCTGCGCCACACGCCGAGGGACGAACCGGGCTCCTGCAGGTCCTCGCCCGCGTAGAACCACGTGCTCTCCGGGTCGGCCGCCTTCAACTTGTTGACCAGGTTCGTGCCCGTGTAGCCGACGCCCCACACGCCGCCGAGCGTGTTCGTGCCCTGCATCACGACTTCGTGCTCGACGATGCCGCTGGGACGGACGAGCTGGATGCCGAACGGATACTGGCGCTGGAACACGCCGCTGATGACGCCCGTCATGGAGACCTTCTTCCAGTAGCCGTCGTACTTCGGCACGTTCTTCGAGCTCGCCGGCGCGCAGACGCTCACGAACGTGTAGTGGTTCGTGATGTCCACGCCGAACTGGCTGCCGGTCTTGGAGAGGATGTCGCGCACGCCGTCGTCGATGCCGAACGTCGCGAGCGACCCGATGTTGCCGTTGTAGTCCGAGACCATGATCTTCCAGCCCCGCAGGTTCGCGTTCTGCGGCACGGCGAACTCGAGGAACTGGTTCGGGCCGTTGTTCTGGTTCTGCGAGTAGTCGCACACGTTGATCTCGTTGATCCACGCCCGACGCGGCGAGATCGAGTCGAGGATCGTGAAGGCCGAGAACTGGCTGGGGTCGCCGGAGTCGTTTGCGGAGCCCACGTCCGACCCGCGGTACCACTCCGGCTTCACCCAGTCGGCGGACTCGAGCACGGCGGGGTACTCCGTGGTGCTGCCGGACTTGTCGCGGTACGTGGCGCGCACGACGTACTGGTACACCGTGTTCGGCGTCTCCTCGGGCGGGATGATCGAGCCCGGGAACAGGTAGTAGCTGCGGAACACGAGATTGGAGTCCGACACGCGCTGGAGCTCGCTCGAGAAGCGCGTCGCGTTGTCCGGCTCGATGTTCTTCCACTGCTCGTAGCCCCACGGCGTCTTGCCGCGGTAGACCTCCATCCACACGCGGATCGTGCTCGTGTCCAGCTCGTCCGCCATCTGCTGGGGCTCGAGACGGCACTGGATGCCCCACGACTCCTGGATGAGCGGCTGCTGGTCCGCCTTCATGATGTTCGTGATCACGCAGATGTCTTCGCTGCCGAGGTGCTCGCGGAACGGACGCACCTCGAGGAACTTCAGGCGCGGCACGATCAGCTCGCTCGCGCTCACCTCGTCGATGAACACGCGGTTGACCGGCTGCTGCTTCGGCGTGATGTTGCCCCATTCCCAGTCCGCGACGCTGCTGGAGTGCGACGGGTACCGCCCCCAGCGCGCGCCCGCCGCCTCGAGGCGGACGGCCTGATAGGGGCTCGACGCCGCCTTGGGGGCCCACTCGAAGGCCTGGTACGTGGGCGTGGTCACCACGAAGTTCGTGAGGATGATCCACGTGGCGCTTTCCGTGTTCACCTGGTCGTCGCTCGGGTTCAGGCCGCCGTAGAGCGTCACCACGGCCGGCGTCTGGTTCGTGTCGAACAGGCGCGCGCGGAAGCTCACCGAGCCGATGCCGTTCGTGAGGGCGGCGGACTGGATGAACGGGTTCTGGCCCGCGTATTCCGTGGCCTTGTCGGGCTCGCCGAGGCCGATGCCCTTCGCGTCGGCGCTGTTGTTTTCGTTCTCCTTCGACGAGAAGTTGAGGGCGATCGAGAGGCCGTCCGGCCAGTCCGTGAGGTATGCGTAGTCGCCGGGGTTGCCCGCGCCGTCCCAGCCCTCGGTGTGGACGTTCCACCCGAACCACGACTTCAGGTTGAGCGCCGGCTCGTTGTAGCAGTACGCCTTCGTGATCGTGATCTTGCCGTAGTCGACCTTCGCGTCGCGCGCGGCGCGTCCCGTCGTGTTCACCACGTTCGAGACGATGTCCGGGTCCACGATCACGCGGATCACGCCGCACACGTTCGTGTAGACCGACTTGCGCTGGTCGATGTCGTAGATCCAGTGCTGGCGGAGGCTGATGAACGTCGTGAGCGTGCCGCCCGCGCGCTGGTTGGGGGTCATCGTGCGGAAGTCGTAGCGCTCGAGCGTGGTCCACACCACGTCTTCGTCGTTCGTCGCGAGGCTCTCGGTCAGGCCCGGCACGTACGTGCCCGACCCCACCGCGGGCGTCATGTTCGTGGCGATCTGCACGAGCACCGCGCAGTTCGTGTCCGCGTTCTGGTACGAGAAGGTGAAGAGCGACATGCCCTCGTCGAGGTACGGCGACCGGAGGCCCATCGGGTAGTTGTCCTTGCCGCGCGACGGCTGGAGGGTGCAGACGCGCGGCGCCGAGCGCACGCGCAGGATCACCGCGCCGCTGCCGCCCTTGCCGCCGCGGTTCGTCCCCGCCGTTCCGTTGTACGCGCCGCCGGCGCCGCCGCCG